>NZ_JAVRCK010000103.1:0-29254 GCF_034530815.1 Nostoc sp. DedSLP03 | reverse complement strand
TTTGACTATTTTTTGCCGAAAATCAATGGAGTAAGGTTTCATTTTTAACTTTGATACACTGGTTTTACTGTACTACACTTACCTGCAATCTGCTGTATCTCTTTCCTGAGATTTAGGACGATCCAGAAGACGCAGATATCTGTGACAATTGCATTTGTGTCATAATTTGACGCAGACATCTGCATTGGATGCGGTATAATCAACTCGATTACTCCTAGAGAAATTTTATGGACTAAAAGTACTAACAGGTATAAGTGCGTCAGCTTCAGCATGGTGTTTTCCTGGTGCTTGCGTGTATCCTTGAGCAACGATCTCTTGGTCATATACGATCGCACAGCCTACTGGTGGGTTCGGCAAACATTCCGGCAAAGCTTTTCTGCTTTGAGCTAAAGCAGCCAGCATAAATATTTCATCCATATTTGAGCGTAAATTATCTAAATAAATCGATAAATCACACTACCAAAAATTAGCTATTTATTGTTAAAAAGTTCCTATATCAAAATTTAGTAACTGTCACACTAATACCAGAATCCAGTTTCGGAACCTTGAGATACTCAATTGGTTCAGTACTTTGAGTCTTGGTTGGTTCCTGACATTGCTTAAAAAAAGCGCTGGGGTTATTGATGAACTCAAGCGGGTTAATTTTTGAGCATCCTCGCTCCTGCATTAGCGAAATTGATTCAGCAGTTTGTTTGGAATTATTAGTCTGTCCGATAAAATTACTCCATGTAGTATTAATCGTAGCTGGTTCTGTGAATAAAACTCCAGCCCGATCGCGATCGCCTATTTTTATGGGAACATTCTCTTGATTAGCATAGGCATTTTGACTGAGAGTGAGTGCGCTAATCACAATGGCTAAGATAATAGAAGAGAATTTCATAATTCAATCTCTCAATATTTAATGTCAATTTAATAATTACAATTGCCTAGATACAAAAATCAAGAAATAGCAGGCTAGCTTGAGTACCTTAGATTAACACAGGTGATAATAAATATAGGGAAACTTCATTAAAAATATAGTGAAATCTAGTAGAATCTAACGAAAGTTTGCCTACGTTGAACAAGTTTCTTGAGCTATTTGTCTGCTTAATTGAGATAGTAGCTGGATTTTTGCTGTTTTGTACTAGTCTGATATAGACTAATTTCTCGATTTATTCACGCTGTTATTTGATGCTCGTTTGTTAGACTGCGTTAAATTTAAGCTGGAGCCAATTTACTTAGTAATCGTATGTAGTTTATTTGTATTACAAAAATGAATGTATTTCTACATAAAGGCAAATTAAATTTATTGCGAGTCTTTATAGGTTCAATACCTAAATCATGCAATTTTATGATTGCTAGTACCGTATTATTACCAAACTTGACTATTATTTAGAGCAAAAATAAATTGTTAATTAAAGTTTTGAAGTAGCTTCTGTAAAGATTCATCCAGTCTTTCCAAGTATCTATTTTCACTGTCTAAAGACTATCTCTGAAATGCTTCCATTGCTTATAAACTGACACAATTCTTCTATTCCTTACCCTGAACGAATTAACTCCTCTTATCTTTTAAAAATCAGCAGACTGAGAATGAATATATTAGTATATTGTATAAATTTTTTGTAAAGTTATAAAAATCAATGTTTTTACATAATATGATAGTGATTGTTAGCTTACTAATCAATACTTGGATTAGTAGTAGCATAAAACTAAGTTAACCAAAATTAAGTAAGCTCCAAAAATGGAAAGCGATTAAATCAGAGATAAAATTGTGATTTATCCTGTTTTTGCTCTCATTATAGTATCAATTTAAGTTAAAATTCCAGGTTACAAAACTATTAGTTAACTTTAGATATTAAAAAACCTCAGCAGCAGGTTATTAGCTACGAATTAACGCAAATATTAATATTGCGAAATAGACTTTATTAGCACTGTAGTCACAATCTTGAGAACAATTTGCTGTAAGTAAATAGTCTTTTTATAAAAACTTACATATATTATGACGATGGAATCTTTACCAAATTTTGAAGAAGTAAATATTCAGAAATACTTAGAAGTTCTTCAACGGCGTTGGCTACCTCTAGTTGGAATTTTCGCCATATCTGTTAGCCTTGGATGCTTGTATGCATTTTCACTAAAACCTTCATACAAGGCAGAAGGAAGTTTGATGATTAAAACAAATCGCTCTTCCTCACTCACAGGCTTACCGGATGACATAGGACGCCTAGAAGCTTTGAATGTGAACGACAATCCCCTGGAAACTCAGGTGAGAGTTATTGGATCGAATCCAGTAATTGAGAAAACGATTAATTCCCTCAACCTTAAAGATAGTCAAGGCAAACTGCTCTCGATTCCCGATTTGGCAAAACAACTGAAAATAGAAGGAATTAAAGGTACTGATGTTGTACAACTTTCTTATAAAGGTGGCGATCCAGAACTAGCTGCCAAAATCGTTAATAAAGTTATTGACAATTATATCGATCTAAATATCAAGGCTAATCAGAATGAAGCGCGGACAGCCAAACAGGTTCTTGTAACGGAAGTACCTAAAGCTGAGGAAGTTGTCAGAAGAGCCGAATCAAAACTGCGGCTATTTAAAGAAACTAATAAAGTTGTTGTTCTAGAACAAGAAGCAGCCGCAGCAGTCGATACCATTTCTAAGTTAGGAAACCAAATTTCTCAAGCTTTAGCTCAACTAGATGATGTGAGGGGTCGTCTAGAACAGTTAAGCAGTGAAGCTCAGATAGATTCACGGCAAGGTGTAATTGAATCTGAATTGAGTCAAGCACCTGGAGTTCAGAAAGTGCTAGCCCAACTTCAAGAAACAGAAAGCCAACTTGCACTAGAGCGTACCCGTTTTTCACCTGAACACCCTACAATTACTAACTTAGAAGAAAAAGTCTTAGCTCTTAAGAACTTGTTGAAAGAGCGGACAGGACAAGTAGCTGGTGGAGCACAGATAACACAGGGAAGTTTACAGGTTGGACAACTGCGGCAAAGCCTAATTGCAGATATTACTCGTGCTCAGGCAGAACGTGTTGGTCTGGAGAGGCAAATTGTTACACTCAAACAACAGCAAAATGCCTATATCAAACGAGCAAATAATTTGCCAAGGCTAGAACAAAGTCAACGAGAGCTAGAACGGAAACTGCAAGCAGCTCAAACGACTTACGAAACACTCTTAAAGAAACGCCAAGAGATTGATATTGCACAGAATCAAAAGATTGCTAATGCTCGTGTTATTTCCTATGCTTTAACCCCTGATAAAGCAGAAGGGCCTCGGAAAATGCTGTTTATTATTGGTGGAGCAGGAGTTGGTTTTTTCTTAGGTATCATTGTCGTCTTTACTTTAGATTTGATAGACCGCTCGGTGAAGACCGTCAAAGAAGCCAAAGAAGTCTTGAGATACAGTGTTTTGGGAGTGATTCCTACACAAGGTAGAAATGGTAAAGATCATTCTTCTATACCAGGACTTGATAGACCTATTCCCAAAATTATTGGCAGAGATATTCCTTACTTCCCTGTTGGCAATGCATATCAAATACTACAAGTGAATTTGAAGTTCCTCTGTTCTGATAAACCGCTCAAAAGCATTGTAATTACAAGTTCCGTTGCCAAAGAAGGAAAGTCTGACGTATCTGCAAATTTAGCTGTGACTATGGCTCAGGCGGGGCGTAGGGTGTTGTTGGTGGATGCAGATATGCGTCATCCCATACAGCATCATATCTGGGGGCTAACAAATACAATGGGATTAAGTAATGTAATAATTAATCAAGCTTCTTTAGATACAGTTGTTCAAGAAGTCATGCCTAATCTGGAAGTTCTTACTTCTGGAGTTTTGCCTCCCAATCCAGTGGCAATGCTAGATTCCCAACGTATGGCAACATTAATTAGTAACTTTGGGAGAGATTACGATCTTGTAATTTTTGATACTCCTCCCTTGTCAGGAATAGCAGATGCTGCTGTTTTAAGCACTTTGACTGACGGTATCTTATTAGTCGTTCGTCCTGGAGTAGTTGACTTGAACAGTGCAAATGCAGCTAAAGAGTTTTTAACTCAGTCAGGTCAGAAGGTATTAGGGATAGTCATCAATGGTGTGAACACTAAAAATGAACCTAATAATTATTTTTATGACACTAAAAAACAACAAATTGAACAAGATTTGGTATTTTCTAGCAGCTTAACTAAATTTCGCAAAGAGCGTTAAGTTTTTTTAATAATGGTGAAGGCTACCATCACTACAACTATTTAAACCTAATTTTGGGACTGTAGGAATAATGGATAAAACTAAAATCAAAACTTCTTGTTTAATTAATAATTACAATTATGCTGAATTTCTATCGGAGGCAATTGATAGCGCTTTAAATCAGACAGTCAAATTTGATGAAATTATCATTGTTGATGATGCATCTACAGATAATTCTGTAGAAATTATCAATAAATTTACTCAAGCAGTTAATGTTAGGTCTATTTTTAAAAAACAAAATCAAGGACAATTATCATCTTTTAATGAAGGTTTTTTAGCTGCTACTGGTGACATTCTATTTTTTTTAGATGCCGATGATATTTATGAGCCTCAGTATTTAGAAAACACTCTAAATTTTTACAATAGACGCAGTGAATGTGATTTTGTATTTTGTGCGTATAAAAAATTTGGAGCAGTAGAAGGCATATTTCAAGACGATGTAGTTGATTTAGATTTAGGTTATTCAGTAATTAGAACTTTATATAATGGTGAATGGATTGGTTCTATAACTTCAACATTATCAATACGTAGAGAAATAGTCAGAAAATTTTTACCTATTCAAAATTTAGAAGATTGGCGTGTAAGGGCTGATGACTGTTTGGTATGGGGAGCTTCTTTGGTGGGGGCTAAAAAGTTTTATATGTCTAAACCTTTAGTAAGGTATAGAATACACGATCATAATAAATATCATAATAAGAATTTTTTAGATGTAGACAAAAACTATGAATACAAAAGATTCTGGAAACGTAATTCTCTCTTTAATTACATCCTGCAAAAAAACAATTTTAGCTCTCCATTATTTTTAGCTTTTACATCTATCAATGAATTACAAACAAAACCCTGCCCAAAATATCAAGATTTTGTTAGTTATTTGAAAATAATATTTTTGTTTGAGCATAGTTTGTATTGGAAAACTAAAGGCATTATTTTACTGATTAGCTATTTTTTGAGAATTTTAATTAGTGGTAAATTCCAAATTTTGTAGGCGTTTAATAACATAAATCGGTGAATAAATATACTTCAGTTATTATTGACAAAAATTGAAAATTTGTACAAAAAGAATTGATAATTACCAATAACTTCAGATAATTATTTCATAAAAATAATGTTAAGTAAATTAAAGATCAAAAACTTATCGCAATTTCAATCGCGTTCTGGTCTGCGTGCAATTATTGCTAATACAGGTTGGTTATTTGCTGACCGCATTCTACGTATGGGTGCAAGCTTGGTTGTAGGAGTATGGGTAGCACGTTATTTAGGAGTACAACAGTATGGTCTATTTAACTATGCTTTAGCTTTTGTTGCCTTATTTAGCCCAATTTTTACTCTTGGACTAGACGACGTAGTAGTTCGCCATCTTGTTCGTCAATCATCAAATAAAGAGGAAATTTTAGGAACTACTTTTTGGCTAAAATTTTTAGGTGGAATTGCTTCTGTTTTATTGGCAGTTAGCACGATGTTTTTCTTAGGTGAGCATGAAACACTAAAGATATGGCTAGTTGCAATTTTAGGAATAGCAGGAGTTTTTAGGGCATCTGATACTATTGAACTGTGGTTTCAATCACAGGTACAGTCGAAATACACTGTAATAGCTAAAAACACAGCATTTCTACTAAATACTATCATCAAAATTGCATTAATTTTAACAAAAGCACCATTGCTAGCTTTTGCTTTGGTAACATTAGCAGAATTTGTAATGAGTGCTATTGGTTTACTGATTGTTTACCAAGTCAAAGGGTCTTCTTTGTGGTTATGGCGTTGGAGCAGTGCGGCTGCCAAAACTCTTCTGAAAGAGAGTTTACCTCTAATTTTTTCGGGGTTCGCCATCATGATTTTTATGAGAATAGATCAGGTGATGTTAGGTCAAATGATCGGAGATAGTGAGGTTGGAATTTATTCTGCTGCTGTGCGTATTTCTGAAATTTGGTATTTTATTCCAGGGGCTATTGTTTCTTCTGTAGCTCCGGCAATTTATGCAGCAAAAGAAAAATCAGAAAGTCTTTACTATCAGCGAATAGGACAATTACTCAGTCTAATGACATGTATATCTTTAGCAATTGCTCTTCCAATGTCTTTTTTATCTGACAAGATCATTATAGTGATGTTTGGAAGTGGATATGCAGAGGCAGGAGCAATATTAGCAGTTCATATTTGGACTTCTTTGTTTGTATTTATGGGTCTTGCAACATCACCTTGGTTTATTGCTGAAAGTTTAAACCACGTTTCTTTAGGTAAGACTTTGTTTGGGGCAATACTAAACATTATTCTCAATTTATTACTGATTCCTAAATATGCCGGACTTGGAGCTGCGATCGCAACAATAATATCTCAAGCTGCTGCTGCTTTTCTATGCAACGCATTTGATTCCAGAACACAAAAACTATTTAAACTTCAGGTGCGCTCGCTTATTCATTTTTATAAATACTAATCGTTGTTACTTAAATTTTATTATTATGCAAACACCCGTAACTTTTATTATTTTTAAACGTCCCCAAACAACAGAGAAAGTTTTTGAAGCTATTCGCCAAGCCAAGCCAACAAAACTTTTTGTCATTGCAGATGGACCTCGCGCTGACCGCGAAGATGAGGCAGAAAAATGCGAAGCAACTAGGGCAATTATTGAGAGAGTTGATTGGAATTGTGAAGTAATTAAAAATTATTCTGATATCAACTTAGGTTGCGCAAAACGGGTATCAAGCGGCTTAAATTGGGTATTTAATAATGTTGAAGATACAATTATTTTAGAAGATGATTGTATTCCTCATTCAACTTTTTTCAGGTTTAGTCAAGAACTCCTGGAAAAATATAGAAATGATACCAGAATCGCCACAATCTCTGCTCAAAATCTTCAACTAGGAAAAAAATGTACAAATTACAGTTACTATTTTTCTCGCTACAACCACTGCTGGGGTTGGGCAAGTTGGAGACGTGCTTGGCAACATTATGATTTGACTATCAAACTCTGGAAAGAGGTGCAAGCAGAAAACCTTTTACATGACATTCTTATAGATCAAAAAGCAGTAAATTCTTGGCAACGAATATTTCAATCTGTTTATGACAATCCTACAGGTATAACCTGGGATTATCAATGGACGTTTGCTTGTTGGATGCAGGGAAGCTTAAGTATTATTCCCAATGTCAATTTAATCTCTAACGTTGGTATTGGTGCAGACGCAACTCATTTCACTTCAAATCAAGAATTTTCCTTTATCAATACGCCCATGCAGGCGATGGAATTTCCCTTAAAGCATCCACCATTTATTGTCAGGAATGTAGAAGCAGATAATTTTATACAAAAAACAGTTTATAAAGCAACTGCATTAGATATTCTTAAAGAAGAAGTGAAGAAAAAATTGAATTATTCAACGATAAAAAATAGGTTAATTAAATCTCAAAAATGAAAATAAAACTAACAGAAAAAATATTAACTATTTTACTACTACTAATTTCTGTAGGGGCATTAACAATACACCCTGCACAAGAAGTTTCAATGTCTACACTTGGAGGTGATAAGCTAGATACTTTGTTTAATATAATTTCATATTTAATCCTATTTTATTTCCTAATTTTATACTGGAAAGGTTTTATTTATGTAATTATTAGAAGTCCACTACAGTTTTTGTTATTAGCAATAGTTATATTTTCTCTTTTATGGTCAGAAGACCTAAGTTCTAGTCTTACTTATTTAAGAGGTCTAATCCGAATATATTTTCTTGCTATCTATTTAGCTATGCGTTATCCCCTTAAGGAACAAATTAAGCTGATAGCTTGGGCACTTGGGGTAGCTGCATCATTATCTATGCTATTTTCTGCATTCGTACCAGGTTATATTCATGAATCACCTGAGTTACTAGGTATGTGGAGTGGAATTTATGGTCATAAAAATGAATTAGGTTACATGATGGCTTGGAGTGCAGGAGTTTTTTTGCACCTGGCTCTTAGTGGCCATCGATATCGTTGGTTGATGTGGGCACTATGTGGGATATCTATATGTCTAATTATCCTTTCACGTTCAACAACATCTTTAACGATTTTATTGACAATGATATTACTTTTACCCGTTTATAGATCCCTGAAGAAAACTAATTATAAATTACAAGTTATTACGATAACTTCAACTTTGATGTTACTGATGATTTCTTCAATATTACTTCTCAATAATGCCGAAACTGTAGTTGGTACTTCTGGTAAAGACCTTACCTTCAATGGACGCTCTGATCTCTGGGAGCTAGTAATTTCTAAGATTTTAGAAAGACCTTGGCTAGGTTATGGATTTTCGGGATTTTGGACTAGTAATGCTGCATCCAAATTAAGAGCTACTTACGATTGGGCAAGTAACGCCCATAATGGTTTTTTAGAATTATTGTTAGAATTGGGATTATTAGGGTTTTTGACTTTTGCAGCAGGGTTTGTCCGGTTTTTCGTAATGGCATTGACTCGAATTATTTCTGTCGCTAAAAAGCCAGAAGATTATTGGCCAATGCAGATGCTAATTATCATTGTCATAGTGAATTTTTCAGAAGCCAGATTATTAACTCCTAGCTGGAATTGGTTAATGTATATCACCACGTCATTATCTTTAACTGTTGAATCTCAACGAAATTATAAAAAGATTTTATTCAATTAGTTTTTATGACAGTTATAAATGATTTTAATGAATATTAAGTTAATAACAATGAAAATTTTACATATTAGTACCCATGATATTAGTGGCGGTGCAGCTAGGGCTGCATATCGTTTACACACAGGTTTACAGAATATAGGACTACAGTCACAAATGTTAGTACAGGAAAAATCTAGTAATGATAAAACAATAATTGCACCTAAAATTAGACTGTTTCAAGGCATCGCTAAAGCAAAGCTGACAGTTGAAAGTTTGCCATTAAAGCTTTATCATCAAAAGAAAAATACCCCATTTTTTACTCAATGGTTGCCAGATAGAGTTATTCCTAAAGTCGCTCAAATTAATCCAGATATAATCAATCTGCATTGGATTAGCGGAGGTTTTATGCAAATAGAAACCTTTGCTAAACTGAAGCGGCCTTTAGTTTGGACTCTCCATGATATGTGGGGATTTACTGGAGGATGTCACGTTACTGGAGAATGCGATCGCTACAAAGTATCCTGCGGGGCTTGTCCTCAGCTTAATAGTGGTAATGAATGGGATTTATCCCGTTGGGTATGGCAGCGCAAAGTAAAAGCTTGGAAAAATTTGAATTTAACTCTAGTTTCACCAAGTTCTTGGCTAGCAGAGTGCGCTCGTTCTAGCTCTTTATTCCAAAATTTGCGAATTGAGGTAATTCCCCACGGATTAGATACTCAAAAATATCGACCGATTAATCAACATTTTGCCCGCGAAACACTCAATCTTCCCCTAAATAAGAAGCTGATACTATTTGGAGCGATAGAAGCAACAAGCGATAGAAATAAAGGATTTCATTTATTGCAACCAGCTTTACAAGAATTGAGTAAATTTACCTGGAAAGATGACTTGGAAGTTGTGATTTTTGGAGCATCTCAACCCGAAAATCCACCTGATTTAGGCTTCAAAACTCACTATTTGGGACACTTACATGATGCTATATCTTTAGCAACTGTTTACTCAGCTGCTGATGTAATGCTTGTACCATCTCTTCAAGAATCTTTTGGACAGACAGCTTCGGAATCATTCGCTTGTGGTACTCCAGTTGTGGCGTTTAATTCTACTGGCTTGAAAGATATTGTCGATCATCAGCAGAACGGCTATTTGGCTAAACCTTATGAAGTTGAGGATTTTGCCAAAGGAATTACCTGGGTTCTTGAAAATGAACAGAGATTGCAAAAACTGTCATTTTATGCGCGTGAGAAAGCCGAGCAAGAATTTACTCTGGAACTTCAAGCACGTCGTTATTCAGCCTTGTTTCAGGAAATATTGATGATAGCAAAGAAATCTTCATTGAGTAATTAACTTATTAAATCAATACTTCATACTATGTCAATACCTATAGCTTTTATAATTTGTACAGAACCTGGTCGTTTAGAAAGTCAATCTTTAATGCTTGCAGAAAGTATTCGTAAGTTCTGCGGCGAATTGAAAAATACACCTATATATAGTTTTCATCCTAGAGTAGGTGAACCGATTTTAAAGCAAACTCAACAAGCCTTTGAAGCATTACAGGTAACTCATCAACAAATCCCTATAAATCGAGAATTCCATGAATATTATTTAGCTAATAAGCCCCTAGTTTGTGCCTATGCAGAAGAAAATATCGATGCAGAAATATTGGTTTTTTTAGATAGTGATAAATGCTTTTTTTCTGAACCAAAAGAATTTTTATTGTCTGTAGATTGTAATGTGCGGATGCGTCCTGAGTATGGTCAAGGAATTGGTTCTACAGGTTTGCAAGATCCTCAAGAATGGTATTGGCAAAAACTATATGAAGTATTAGGAGTAAAGCGTGAGGTGTTTGTTGACACACCCATTGGTAATAAGAGAATCAGAGCCTACTGGAATTCTGGTTTGATTGCTGTAAGAAAAAGTGCGGGTATATTTAGAACTTGGAAAGAGAACTTTGAAAAAGTAATGCGCTTGGATATTACTCCTCCCCAGGGTATTTATTTTGTTGAGCAATCTGTTTTGTCTGTAACTTTATGTGCCTTAGAAGAAAACGTTGAACATCTTCCCCCTAATTATAGTTATCCATTACCTTTGCATAACCGTTTATCAAAAGAATTACAAATTAAACATTGGGATGATATTGTATCCATTCATTATTTCAACTTATTTTTTTATAACGATTGGCATGGACAAATAAAAAAAATGAAAAAGTTTAATGTTAATTCAAAGAAATATCAATGGTTATCTGAAGAGGTTGTTAGACTTAATATGCCTCGTGTATCAGTTTGGCATAGATATTTGTTGGGAGTCAGAAGAATGGAACAAAAACTAAAAAGTTTTAACTTAGATATTAATTTCAGTGGATGGATAGAAAACAGGGTTAAATTTTAAACTGACATCACGATATATGAAAATTAAAATTTTGATAATTGAGATTATGAATAAAATCCATCCAAAACGTATCTAAATTTATTATTTAGATTAACTCTTTCTGTACATATTATTATGAGGAAAATGAGATGAAGAAAGCGAATATAGCTGTAATTATGACATGTTATAACAGACGGAATACAACTCTTGCTTGTCTAAATGCTTTATATCAGCAAAAAAATTGTTGTGATGTTTATTTAACCGATGATGGGAGTTCTGATGGGACTACAGAGGCTGTTAAAGCAGAATATCCAGAAGTACAAATTCTTCAAGGTAATGGCAATTTATTTTGGGTGGGAGGAATGCATCTAGCTTTTAGTGAGGCAATCAAATATCAATATGATTATTATCTGTGGTTGAATGATGACACATTTTTGGAAGCCAATGCTGTGAGTAAACTATTACAGGTTCATCAAAATTTGACAGAACTTGGTTATCGAGACTCAATTGTAGTTGGTTCAACTAAAGACTCAATTACAGGAAAAGCAACCTATGGAGGAGCGGTAAAATCTAAAAAGTGGTATTCTAATAAATTTGAATTTTTAGAATCAAGCTCCGTTATCCAACAATGCGATGCTATGTATGGTAACTGCGTGCTAATTCCTAAAAGTGTTGCTGCCAAAGTTGGTAATATTGATACAGCTTTTGTTCATAGTTTAGGAGATTTAGATTATGCTCTGAGAGCGCGTAAATTGGGTTGTAAAATATGGGTAGCTCCTGGGTATATTGGTACTTGCACTAAAAACTCTATCCGCAATAGTTGGGCAGATACCAATTTAAACCTCTTAGAACGCTTGAAAAAAATACTACAAATCAAAGCTTTTCCATTGAAATCATGGACTATATTTTGTAGCAGACACTCTGGGCCATTCTGGATATTGTACTGGTTCTTACCCTATATTAGAGCAATTATTGGTTACAAAGATTTATCAACTTCTCCGACATTTTCTGAGGACATTAATCAAAGTAACTCAGAAGTTTAATCATTGCACGATAGTTATTGATGGATGGTACTTAGGGAAATTATAACTATCTTAATCGTTTGACAAATGTAATTTAAAATTATAAAATAATCAACAATTATTTTATGGGTAAACGCTTACTAATTGTTTCAACCCTCGATTCTAGTCAGCCATTTGGTGCATTTACTAGACCTTTTTATTTAGGACAATATCTTACTAAACATTTTGATGTTTTTCAGCTAGGTTTAGATTGTTCATCTGTTAATTATGCACCTTCTTTTTCTACTGGATCAAGAAGCTTGAAGTCATATATTCAATCTATAGAAAAGTGCATCGACGAGTTTTGTCCAGATATTGTGTATGCTCAAGAAACACTACCTGGATTGGCTGCTTTAATTTCACTAAAGCTAAGAAAGCACAGTAGCTCCTCTCTTGTCTTAGATTTTCATACATTTTCGCCTTATGAATACTGGATGCGCTTGTTTTCAGTTGCCAATCCTTTCAAAGAGTTTGCACAATGTATTAAGACATATATTGCTCAGGGAATTTTAATATTTTCTGGTAGTCCAATTATTGCAGCAGGTGAATCAATTCCTAAACTAATTTCCCAATGGTATGGAAAAACTCCACAACAAATTTATTCTATCGGGAACGGAGTTACTGAAGACTTACTTAATACTGAAGTTTTTCCAGATAAAGACCCCTATCAGGCATTCAGACCAGCTAAAATAGTCGTTATCATTGCTCCCAAGACATTTCAATTTCCAACTAATGATATGTCTGTATCAATGGCTATTGAGGTTGCTAAATCCCTTGAAAATTCTCAAGAAAAAGTACATTTTGTTGTCATTGGTAGGGATAATAGTGATATTTCAGAACCAATACCCTCTAACATTTCTTTTTTAGGCTTTTTACCTAAAAGGGAAGATTTTATCGCCCATCTGAAATATGCAGATATTGCTTTATTGCCATTTTCAAAACAAGCAGTAGCAGGTGGTGCTCGCAATAAAGCACTAGATTATTTCGCTAGTAGAAAATTAGTTGTATCAACGCCAGAAGGTTTGCGAGGTTTAGAAGAATTTCGCCACTTAGAACATCTGTTAGTAACAGGATACTCTAGCAGAGAAGTCGCTAACACAATACTGGATGCTGTTTCAAATATTGATAAATATCAATCACTTGTAGATACAGCATATAGTTTAATTACCGAAAAGTATTCGTGGAATGCAAAAGCACAAAATATTGCAGACATTCTCATAAGAATAAGTGCTTTTTAGTTATATTTAGATAATAATTTTTAACTAAAAACTTAGATATTTCAATATTTAAGTACTATTGTATTGAAATATTGTTGATTGATTTTACAAAACTCACCTTGACTTTGAGATAACATCTCATATTTATCAAAAGAAAAATAAGATATGAAAAAGCGATTTTCTTATAAAATTGTTGGTGCTCAAGTAGATGCACTGTCTATTCTTGACTTAAATTCATTGATTGAAGAATCTGTTGACCGGGATGAAAAATGGATTATTGCTAATCACAACTTACATAGTCTTTATCTTTTCCATAACGATCTAAAAATGCAAGCTTTTTATTCCAAAGCAGAATACACCCATATTGATAGTATGCCTTTGGTGTTTATTGGAAAGCTGTTGGGTTTTCCAATTAAACGCGAACAAAGAGTAACCTATGCTGACTGGGTATGTCCTCTGATGGCAGAAGCTGCTACTAAAGGCTGGCGTGTATTCTATTTAGGTTCAAAGCCAGGAGTTGCTGAAACAGCAGCAAATATTTTATGCCAGAAATTTCCTGGTTTACAGATTGCTTGCGCTCATGGCTATATTGATATAAATAAAGATAGTCAAGAAAATCTCGCCACTGTAGCTGCAATTAATGCTTACAAACCTCATATATTAATGGTGGGAATGGGTATGCCACGCCAAGAGTATTGGATTTACGAAAATCTTGAACATCTTGATACCAATACTATTTTGACTAGTGGAGCCTGTATGGACTATATAGCAGGAGCAATACCTACTCCTCCTCGCTGGATGGGAAAGGTGGGATTAGAATGGTTGTATCGCTTGTTGTCTGAACCGAAAAGACTTTGGAGACGTTACTTACTAGAGCCTTGGTTTGTTGGCACATTATTTTTACGAGAAATTTGGAGTATCTCAAGTGAACGAAAAAAAAATAACCTTCTGGTATTTATAAGTACGAAATTTCAAAAGTTCGTAGCTTGATTGAGTCTCTTAGACTCTTACCAGTAGGTCGCTCAATTTGTCACGAATTTATGAAATTTTGTACTAAGATTTCATGATTGATTAGTCAGGAAGTCTTATTCAACTTTCATAATCGTGAAAAACTAAAAATATTTGCATTTATTTTGCTTAGAATAATACTTAAAAATACTATAGCAGTTCCCGGCATAGTGAGGTACATTTTCAAAGCTACTAAGCTTGGTAAACAAGATTTGGATGTACCTCAGTTGCTGAGGAAATACTATGTTTATGCCTAAGTGGAGTATTAAGTTGATTCCTGAAAAGCCTGGGCTATAGCATTGCGAGCTGGTTTAGATTGCAGGTTCTCATCGAAGGGAAGCGGACGCAGAAATTTCCAGAGACTTGGATTGTTTCTAAAGGTTTTTTTTGGCATCCACTTAGGGTGACGTATCCAGGTATGACGGTCGGTAAGTCCCCATGTAATCACAGTATCGACTTGATTCTCAAAGCAGAGGTCAAGATATCGCTTGTAACTATCGGCTACCATTTGGTCTAGGCTTTTGATACTATCGGGTAGCGGGTTATCAATGATAATATCTAATTCTGTAATTATTGGTTTCACTTCAAGATCGTTAAGCCGTTTTAAGACTGAATTAAGTCCTTTCTCGTCAAAAGGATATGCAGTAGAAAACCATAGATGTGATTGGAGACCTGCCCCGTCAATTTTAACGCCACTATTTTTCAGATATTCGACCATTTTTAAGAAACGATCTGATTTCCATGTAGCGCCTTCGATGCCGAAATCATTAAGGTAAAATTTCTTGCTGTTATCAACTGAAGCAGCAATTAAAAATAAGTCTCGAATTAATTCTGGTTTTACCCCTTTACGCAAACCGATTGTTGCATTATCAGTTTCATTTTCACTATCAGCGATAATTTCATTGGCAATGTCCCAAGACTTTAAAACCGGACTATTGCGATAATGCCCCATGACTCCTTTGACATGGCGTTCGATCATCCTAAGTGTAGGAGGGTATGTTGCCCAATCTGGTCTTCCCATGTGCCAGAAAAGAGTATGCCCATGCATATCTATATTATGCTTTTGGCAGAAATCAGCGATCGCATCTGCTGATTCAAAGGTAAATTGTCCTGGCTGTGGTTCAGTGGCGTCCCATTTTAATTCACCATTCGGTGTCACAATCGAACATTCACGAGCCATGAGACTCGCGTAATCCTTATCTTTGAGCAAAAATTCATTAGAAATTGCTGCACCATAACGTTTTCCTTTGGCGGCAGCTAATTGCCGAAGGGGAGAATTTAAATTTTTATTTGTATAATCTGCTGCAATAGCATTCGTATTTTGGTCTTGTTTTTGGTTATCCTTTTGTAAAAACCCCATAGTTAATAAGGCAGAAAGGGTTGTGTATCCTGCTCTCCTTAAAAAATGTCTCCGATAAGTCATAAATTACACTTAATAAAAAATCCATTGATTATTATTTTACCGTATAAAAAAGATACTGGTTCTTATTTGACTGTTCTATCTCCAGAATTTACGGAGTATTTCCAAATCAAATCATAGTTTCATACTTAAGTGCCAAAGATGAAAATTGAGAAATATTACATCTAAGGCAAAACAGATTAAACTATAACGCATGTTCGATTTAGATCGATTAACCGTGTTTTTACATACCAGCAGTCAATATGCTAATGTAACATTAGTAATTGCAGCTAGTGCTATTACGGCTGAAATTATTGTTTATGGGATTTCTCAGTTTGGGTTAGTTGGTCAAGCTGAGAAATCTGAGCCAGTTGAAACCACACCCAACATTCAAAAAGTAGCTGCATTAGGACGGCTAGAACCAAGAAGCAGAGGTAATTAGTTTGTTTGCGCCCTTGGCATTGGATGGCGATCGCAATGCAAAAATCTATGAATAAAGAATTGCCTCAATTTATTAACCATATTGTTTCAAGTTTGCGATCGATTGAGGGAATTATAGCGATCGCACTGGGTGGTTCGCGGGCACGGGGCAACCATACCCTAAAGTCAGATGTGGATTTGGGAATTTATTACAATCCAGAAAACCCGCTTGATTTAATTGCTCTAAATCGCCTCGCTTGTGAGCTTGATGATAACCATCGCGTAAATTTGATTACTGCGATCGGAGGATGGGGAAAGTGGATTAACGGTGGTGGTTGGCTAAAGGTTCAAGGTGTAGGTGTGGATTTTCTCTATCGCGATTTGGTGAAGGTAAATCGTGTCATTGATGATTGCCATAACGGGCGCATTACTATTGATTATCAACCAGGACACCCTCATGGCTTTGTGTCCTCTATTTATATGGGGGAAATTGCTTTTTGTCAGGCACTTTACGACCCCGATGGTGTTTTAGAAGCTTTGAAGGTAAAAACAAAACCGTATCCAGTTGGCCTGAAACAGGCAACTATTGATACTTTCGCCTGGGAAATAAGTTTCTCGCTGTTAGTCGCAAAAAAGGCGATCGCACGCGATGATGTTGTTTACGCAGCAGGTTGTTGTTTCCGCAGTGTGGCGTGTATGAATCAAGTTTTATTCGCGCTCAATGAAGATTACCTGTTGAATGAAAAAGGAGCAATCGCAATTGCTAATAAGTTTACTATTTGCCCGCAGGACTATCAACAACGGGTTGAGCGAGCGTTTGCACTTTTAGCTGCCGATGTAAAATCAATAACTGAGGCGATCGCGATTCTTGAGGCGATTGAGGATGATTTGAGTCAATGGTATGGAAATCGGCGATTAGCAATGTAATATTCCCGTCCCTGTACCCCACAAAAAAGAATAAATTATCTAAAAGTCTTTTAAAACAAAGACTTTGGTCATTGAGTACATTATTAATACATATTAATAGATGCAGTATTGCAGATGAGATATTAATAGATGCAGTATTGATTGAAAGTTAATTTAAGAGCCTAAAGGTATCAACAAACTATCCTTGAAACACGGAGTAAATCCTACTGTGAAATCTTTAATGCAGATAATACACTTACTTTCTAGTACTGGCTATTTCTGATTCTTATATTCACGTGTTCTGATAATACAGCTTAGAGGCGGGGACAACAATCATATTATGAACAAAACCTTTGCAACCATCGACGGGAATGAGGCTGTTGCCCGTGTTGCTTACAAATTAAATGAAGTAATTGCCATTTATCCCATCACCCCCTCTTCAGCAATGGGTGAATGGGCAGATGCTTGGTCAGCAGAAGGTCGTCCCAACCTCTGGGGTACTATTCCTAGCGTCGTGCAGATGCAAAGCGAAGGGGGAGCGGCTGGTGCTGTACATGGAGCATTGCAAACAGGTTCTCTGAGTACTACCTTCACGGCATCTCAGGGATTATTGTTGATGATACCCAACTTCTACAAAATTGCTGGTGAGTTGACTAGCGCCGTGGTTCACGTTGCTGCCCGCTCTTTGGCTACTCATGCTTTATCAATTTTTGGCGACCATAGCGACGTAATGGCAGCTCGTGCGACTGGCTTTGCTCTGCTGTGTTCCGCTTCGGTGCAAGAAAGTCAAGATTTTGCTCTTATTGCTCATGCTGCTACTTTAGAGGCGCGAGTCTCCTTTATGCATTTCTTTGATGGCTTCCGCACATCACATGAAGTGCAGAAAGTCAAACTGCTTTCAGATGATGATTTGCGATCGCTCATCCACGATAACTTAATACTCGCTCACCGCAGCCGCGCCCTCACCCCAGATCGTCCCGTATTGCGCGGTACTGCTCAAAACTCCGATGTCTACTTCCAAGGACGTGAAGGTGCTAACCCTTATTACAACGCCTGTCCAGAAATTGTCCAGCGCATCATGGATGAATTTGGAGAACGCACGGGAAGGCATTATCAAATCTATGAATATTACGGCGCTAAGGATGCCGATGGCGTTATTGTTCTGATGGGTTCAGGTTGTGAAACCGTCCATGAAACAGTAAATTACCTGAACGCCCGTGGTGAAAAACTTGGCGTAGTGAAAGTGCGACTTTACCGCCCCTTTGATGTCCAAAGGTTTATTGCAGTATTACCAACTAGTGTACAAGCGATCGCAGTTCTCGATCGCACCAAAGAAGCAGGTAGCGCCGGTGAGCCTCTCTATCTTGATGTAGTTGCAGCTTTGTATGAGGGGTGGGGAGCAGGGGAGCAGGGGAGCAGAGGAGCAGAGGAGAAATTAAGATTAGATTTCCCTCTGCCTAAAATCATCGGTGGTCGTTATGGTCTTTCATCTAAGGAATTTACTCCGGCAATGGTGAAGGGCATTTTTGACAATCTTGCTCAAGCTAAACCGAAAAATCACTTTACGATTGGGATTAATGACGACGTTAGTCATACTTCTTTGAGCTTTGACCCTAATTTCTCTACAGAATCGGATAATGTTGTTCGGGCAATGTTCTATGGGCTAGGTGCTGATGGTACTGTTGGCGCTAATAAAAATTCTATTAAGATTATTGGTGAAGAAACCGATAATTACGCCCAAGGCTACTTTGTCTTTGACTCCAAGAAATCTGGCTCAATGACCGTCTCTCACCTCCGCTTCGGTAAAGAGCCAATTCGTTCCACCTACTTAATTGACCAAGCCAACTTTATTGGTTGTCATCACTGGGGATTTCTGGAACGCATAGATATTTTGAAGGCTGCTATTCCTGGGGCAACTTTGCTGCTTAACAGTCCTTATGATGCGGATACCGTTTGGGAATATCTGCCGCTAAAGGTGCAGCAGCAAATTATCGATAAGCATTTGAAATTATATGTGATAAATGCCAGCCAGGTTGCCCGTGAAAGTGGCATGGGTGGCAGAATTAACACCATTATGCAAGTATGCTTCTTTGCCTTAGCGGGTGTCTTGCCGCAAGAAGAAGCGATCGCTAAAATCAAACAAGCGATTGAGAAAACTTACGGGAAAAAAGGTGTAGAAGTTGTCCGCATGAACTTGCAAGCTGTAGATAATACCTTAGACAACTTGCATAAAGTAGATGTCCCACAAACAATCCACATTTCTAACTCCTCACTTCTAACTCCTAACTCCTCACTTAACTCTGCTCCCGAATTTGTGCGAGAAGTTCTAGGCAAAATCATGGTGTGGGAAGGTGATGATTTACCTGTTAGCACCCTACCTGTTGATGGTACATTTCCCGTAGGTACTGCCAAGTGGGAAAAACGTAACGTTGCCGAAGAGATACCTGTATGGGAACCGGATGTCTGCGTACAATGCGGTAAGTGCGTCATGGTTTGTCCCCACAGTGCCATTCGTGCAAAAGCTTATCAAGCGGATGAGTTAGTCAATGCACCAGAAACCTTTAAGTCAACCGGTGCAAAAGATAAAGACTTTGCCAATCAAAAATTTACTATTCAAGTGGCCCCAGAAGACTGCACGGGATGCACGATTTGCGTGCATATTTGCCCTGCTAAAGATAAATCTGAGCCATCGCTCAAAGCGATTAACATGGCAAAGCAGTTGCCTTTACAAGAACAAGAGCGAAAAAACTGGGATTTCTTCTTGAGTTTACCTAATCCTGACAGGCGATCGCTAAAATTAAACCAGATTCGCCAACAACAATTGCAAGAACCTTTATTTGAATTCTCTGGTGCTTGTGCAGGTTGTGGTGAAACACCTTACTTAAAATTATTAACACAATTGTTTGGCGATCGCGCCGTCATTGCCAATGCAACAGGTTGTTCTTCAATATATGGTGGGAATCTTCCTACAACTCCTTGGACAACTAACGCCCAAGGACGCGGCCCCGCGTGGTCTAATAACTTATTTGAAGATAACGCCGAATTCGGTTTTGGCTTCCGTCTTTCCCTCGACAAACAAGCTGAGTTTGCGGCACAATTATTGCAACAACTGGGAAGTGGGGAAATAGTTTCTGAGGATTTAGTTCAATCTATTCTCAAAGCTGAACAAAAATCTGAGGCTGACATTTGGGAACAGCGCGAAAGAATAGAACTGTTGCAGCAGAAGTTAGATGAAATCGTAACTTTCGATCCTAATCTCAAATCTAAAATCGAAAATCTCAAATCCCTTGCAGATTACTTGGTGAGAAAAAGCGTCTGGATTGTTGGCGGGGATGGTTGGGCTTATGATATCGATTTTGGCGGTATCGATCATGTAATTGCTAGTGGTCGAAATGTCAATATCTTGGTGATGGATACAGAAGTGTATTCTAATACAGGCGGTCAATCTTCTAAAGCGACGCCAAAAGCCGCAGTTGCAAAATATGCCGCCAGTGGTAAGCCAGCACCTAAGAAAGACTTAGGGATGATTGCCATGACTTACGGAAATGTCTACGTAGCGAGTGTAGCGCTTGGTGCTAGAGACGAACATACCCTGAAAGCATTTTTAGAAGCAGAAGCTTATAATGGCCCATCAATAATTATTGCTTACAGCCATTGCATTGCCCACGGCATTAATATGACCACAGGAATGAATCATCAGAAAACTCTGGTAGAATCAGGTCGTTGGTTGCTGTATCGGCATAATCCAGAGTTGCTGAACCAGGGTAAAAATCCATTGCAATTGGATATGCGATCGCCTACGCAATCTGTAGAACATTCGATGTATCAAGAAAATCGTTTCAAAATGCTCACCAAGAGCAAACCTGACGTTGCCAAATACTTATTAGAACAAGCTCAAGCTGAAGTAGATGCCCGTTGGCAGATGTACCAATATCTGGCAAAACGCGATATTCTCTGAATATTAACCCTAATTTTAGTTATAAAAATTGCGACTTAACTAACTCAAGTCGCAATTTTCGTTATAAAAACCCATTTTTTTTGTTACAAACATCAGAATTTTTGTTACAAAAAACCATTTTGGTTACTAAATTCATTATTTTTGTGACAAACATTAGAATTTTCGTTATAAAAAAACCATTTTGGTTACTAAATTCATTATTTTCGTGACAAACATCAGAGTTTTCGTTACAAAAGCACCATTTTAGCTACTCAAATCGTTATTTTCGTTACTAACACTATGGTTTAAGGTGTGTTGAACCCAAACTTTAGTCAACAAACGCGCAAATGTTGGGTTTCATTCCTCAACACAATCTATAAAAAGAGTGCAATGTCTACGATGGACTGTGACGCTCGAATGCAAGAGCCTGTTGCAAACCAGACTCACTAACGCAACTCTTGGAGACGCTGCGTGTAGCTTGTTTCCCCGTAGAGATACGCTATCGGTGACGTAAAAACTTTATATAGCACTTCCTAAAATTCACTATAACTTTATCAAAATCACACCCAGCTTCTTGACAATGCTTAGATATTTATAAGAGTATTTAAGTGATTTAACGGTTATCAAAGTAATTTTTGCTTGCAAAGTCAGATCGGTTAACTAGCTGACACCAAAAGAGTACTGTCAATACAATTCGTAATTGTAATCTTGTAATTCGTGATTAAATTTTATAATTACGAATTAGAATTACAAATTACAAATTATTCAATTACTGCGATCGGTCAGATGTGGCAGCAGAGAGGCATCAAAGAGAGTAAGCGGGGAAATATTAATAGATAGCTCAATTTTAGAAGAGAGCAGGTGCGATCGCCCAATCTACAACGCAGTAACAAATTGACAATTTAATGGCAGTGCGGTAAAGGCTGGAAGAGCAAATTAGATTAGGATTTTCGTAAAAAATTCTGACCAAGCAGCTTGGTACTCAGCCTCATAGTACAGATTGGTGTAAATGAGCCACCCTTATAAAATGTCTAAAATTCTTATGCAATGGGAATTACGAATTACCCGTTCATGCAGCGTCTTGTAGAGAAGCGGTACAAGTATCTTTGCTAATGACCAAGGACAAATAACTTATAAAAACTAAACTGGAGACATGATGGCAAATTCAACTTTTAACCTTTTAAATCTCAACGCCACTCAGGGCTTTGCTATTAACGACATCAATAAAGGTGACAGTGCACGAAGTTCTGTCAGCAATGCGGGAGACATAAATGGCGACGGCATCGACGATGTGATTATCGGGGTATTCCTTGCTTCCCCCAACGGCTTATACAGTTCAGGGCAGAGCTACGTGGTGTTTGGCAGCAAAGGCGGTTTTGATGACGAATTCAGCCTTTCCTCCCTCAACGGCACCAATGGCTTTACTATCAACGGCATCAATGAAGGTGACTTCTTAGGCTCTGTCAGCAATGCAGGAGATATAAACGGCGACGGCATCGACGATGTGATTATTGGTGCAAGGTCTGCTAACCCGAACGGCTCCAATTCAGGGCAGAGCTACGTGGTGTTTGGCAGCAAGTCTGGTTTTGATGCCCAATTTAACCTCTCTACCCTCAACGGAACTAATGGCTTTACTATCAACGGCATCAATGAAAGTGACTTCTCAGGCTGGTCTGTCAGCAGTGCGGGAGACATCAACGGCGACGGCATCGACGACCTAATTATCGGGGCAGGCTTTGCTGACCCTAACGGCTCTGATTCAGGGCAGAGCTACGTGGTGTTTGGCAGCAAGAACGGTTTTGATGCCCAATTCAACCTCTCAACCCTCAATGGCACTAATGGCTTTGCCATCAACGGCATCGAAGAAAGTGACTTCTCAGGCTGGTCTGTCAGCAGTGCCGGAGACATCAACGGTGACGGCATCGACGACCTGATTATCGGGGCATTCCTTGCTGACCCCAACGGCTTCGGTTCAGGCTTCGGTTCAGGGCAGAGCTACGTGGTGTTTGGCAGCAAGAACGGTTTTGATGCCCAATTTAACCTCTCCACGCTCAACGGCACTAATGGCTTTATTATCAACGGCATCAATCAAGAAGACCGTTTAGGCTCGTCTGTCAGTAGTGCCGGAGATATCAACGGCGACGGCATCGACGACTTGATTATCGGGGCACCAGATGCCAGGCCCAACGGCAATTCCTCAGGGCAGAGCTACGTGGTGTTTGGTAGCAAGGGCGGTTTTGATGCTCAATTCAACCTCTCTACCCTCAACGGCATTAATGGCTTTACTATCAACGGCACTAATATAATTTACTACTCAGGCTCGTCTGTCAGCAGCGCGGGAGACATCAACGGCGACGGCATCGACGACCTGATTATCGGGGGAGGATTGGGTTTAGGGGAGAGCTACGTAGTGTTTGGTAGCAAGGACGGTTTTCGTCCCCAACTCGACCTCTCCACCCTCAACGGCACTAATGGCTTTACCATCAAAAGCGCCACAGGTAGCTTATTTAGCTCCGCTGTCAGCAGCAGTGCGGGAGATATCAACAGTGACGGCATCGACGACCTGATTGTCAGCACACTATATGGCGACTTCAGCGGACCTTTTTATAACTCATTGCAGAACACCTACGTGGCGTTTGGCAACCGCGCTCCCGTACTCGATCTCAACGGCAATTCAGAGAAAATTGATTTTAGCACTACCTTTAGCGGTACTCCCGTCTCCATCCTCGATCGCAATTTCACCCTAAGTGACAATAATACTACCTTAGCTGGTGTCACCATTACCATTACTAATCTTTTTAATGGCGCAGCCGAAAGTCTTAATGCCACTGCTATTGGTAACATCACTTCTACCTACAACCCCACGACGGGCACTCTCACCCTGAGCGGCACAGATACCATTGACAATTACCGACAAGTTCTTAACAGCCTTACCTACAATAATACTGCTGCCGCTACTGCTAACACTACAATTGAGTTTGTCGTTAATGACGGGCAAGGTTTTAATAATACCAGTGCAGTAGCAACTACCACCTTGGGTATTGTCCAGAAATTCATCACGGGAACTAAGAGTGCAGATATCCTTATCGGCACACTCAACAATAACATTATCGATGGAAAAGCTAGTAACGATATCCTCACAGGTAACGGTGGTCAAGATAAATTTATCTTTCTCCCTAGCGATGGTATCGACACCATCACCGACTTTGGCGGCGTTGGCAAAGGCACAAATCCTTCATCAGGGGTGATTTATCAAGTTGACACGCTGAACTTTACAGGATTGGGATTGACTGCTAAAAATCTGCAATTAACTCAAAATGGTAACAATCTAGAAGTCACTTTTGAAGATATCGCCAACACCAAAGTCATCCTGCAAGACTTTCAACTAGAATACTTGGATAATTTACCAGTATTAGGTAGCAGAGCTGCGATCGGCAATATCCTGTTTGATGGACAGACTAACATCACTGACAGTTTTGATGTCTTCGATGCCAACTCCACTCAAACTAACTTGTTTAATAAGAACACGGTGACATTCCTCAATGACCTTAACAATAACATTACAGGTTTTTACGATTCCAATGATGTGATTAATGGTCAGGGAGGTGATGATATCATCAACGGCAAGAGTGGCAACGATTTGCTACGAGGCGGCGCTGGTAATGATACCCTCATTGGTAATGATGATACCCTCATTAGTGGTGAAGACTATGATACTCTCGTTGGCGGTGCAGGTGCTGATAGATTTGTGTACAAAAAGGATTTTTCCAAACTTTCTCCTTCTACTCTTGTAGTAAATACCATTAGTGACTTTAATAGTTCTGAAGGTGACAAGATTGTACTGGATATAACTTTCTTTAATGCCATTACCTCTGTTGCGGGAAATGGTTTTAGTAATACCAGTGATTTTCAAGTCACTAATTTAGCAGGCACTAGCACGGCGAAAATTGTCTATGACGCTGTGAGTGGGCAGTTGTTTTACAACCAAAATGGCAGTGCGGCTGGTTTTGGCAGTGGTGGTCTATTTGCAACTCTAACTGGTGCGCCAACTCTCACTGCATCAGATTTTGTCTTGCAAGTGTAGTTTGTCCAAAAGACGAAACTACTAGCTCGGAATTTTGAAATTGAATCCTTTACTAATACCAATTCAATTAATGATTGCAACACATTTTTGGGTAAAGACGCGACGCCAGTCGCTACAACGGGGAGCCACTGTGTTGGGCGGCTTTGCCGACTTGAAGCAAGTGGCGTGGGAACCCCCGCAACGCGCTGGCTCATGAATCGCGTCTCTACAAATGGTCTATTTGTTGCATTCTTTTTTCCAATTGGTATAACAACTCTCGACTATTTAGATAGACGAGTCATTTCAAACAATTGTTGGGCATTACTTCCTAGAAAAGCATCGAAAAGTACCTGCTTTCCAGATTCCATTTCTACTAGATAGCGCTGGGCAATTTCATAATATGCGTAAGTCCAAGGAATCTGAATTTCTGCACCACTGTTATCATCTAATACTGTCACTATTTCGGTGACTGCTTGAGTCGCAGTTTGCCGCAAACCACAAGCAATATTTCCCTCTATCTCTGCTTTCATTGGTACACCCAGGTTAGCTAAAGCACTGGCGGTGGTATCAATATCTGGATACTCTGGAGTATTTTGGCCGTTGACGTAGCCTGTAAAGTGGTTGACGGCATATCCATGCAGCAACACCCAAGCCCCATACTGAGTAACCTGATTCACCTCTTCGACAACAGAACGCTGGGGAGGTAGCCAAGGACGGGTGAAGACTTGCTGGAGTTGTTTGGCGATAATTTCCAAGTCCGCGTCTTTTTGCAGAAGAGTAAGGGGGGAGATGAGTTTGTCTGGGATTGAAGATACTGTTTTAGAGATGAGTTGGGCAATATTATTAGGCAATTCCTCGACAATCAACTCGCTGATAAACAGCTTGGGTAAATTAAATTCCTCTTGCTGCGGATGATGATAATGACGGGCGTACAAATGAGTTTGAGCAAAAATATACTCTCCAGCCGCCACATAACCCAAAGCTTCTGCAAGTTGTGCGAGGTAGTCAATTCCTAAGTTAAGTTTACCTTGTGGAGTATCTACTAATAAACGCAAAGACCGAAAGGCAATGTGGTCGTTGGCGACAGTCCCACCCGCAGTAGTAATCATTTGCTGGTAGGTACGGGCATGATTTACCCTAGCGCTGTATTCTTGCCAAAGTAATTTCCATAAATTAAGGGCTATTTTATTTGTCATTTGTCATTTGTCATTTGTCATTGGACATTAAGCACTGGTTATTTCTTTTTTGTTCCCCCTAATATTTTAAGAACTTAAAATCTCGCTGATAATTTGAAGGGCAGTTTGAATTTGGTTGCTGTCGATAACTAGAGGGGGACAAAAACGAATTGCTCCTTTACCGCAACCTAGCAATAATAAACCGCGTAAAAAAGCTTCTTGAATAATGCGATCGCGCAATTTACAATCGAGATTACGCTGTTCATCTAATAAATCTACCGCTACCATCAAACCTTTACCTCGTGGCGGCGATACTCTTGGAAATCTTTGATGTAACTGGGTAAGACTAGCTTGTAAGAATTCTCCCATCTGGGTAGCGTTGGTCATCAAACCACTTTCTAGCAGTCGCAGTGTGGCAATACCAGCAGCACAAGCTACGGGATTACCGCCAAATGTAGTAGCGTGAGAACCAGGAGGCCAAGTCATTAACTCTGGTCTAGCAAGTATTGCTCCTAATGGCATACCACTGGCGATACCTTTGGCAGTAGTAATGATATCAGGCATCACATTCCAATGCTCGATCGCAAATAAGCGACCAGTCCGCCCCATTCCTGCTTGTACTTCATCCACTACCATCAGAATACCGTGGCGATCGCATATCTCCCGAATTCGCTGCAAGAAACCATCTTCGGGTACGATATATCCACCTTCTCCTTGAATCGGTTCGACGACGATCGCCGCTACTTCTGGCGGTGGTAAAATCGTCGTAAATAGCTGTTGTTCCAAGTAATCTAAGCTAGCGTGAGTGCCATAAGGGATATGAGTTACCCCAGGAACTAAAGGCCCAAAGTTAGCTCGCTGCACTGCTTTGGAACCAGTCAGAGACATCGCTCCATAAGTGCGTCCGTGAAATGCGCCTAAGAAGGCTACGATTAGCGATCGCTTGGTGTAATATCGAGCTAGTTTGATTGCTCCTTCGTTGGATTCTGCCCCGGAATTGGTGAAAAATATCTTTGCAGGAAACCCAGCATTACCTTGTGGGTGGGGAAAGGGAGCGCGAATTGCTAATTGTTCCGCTAGTTCCACCATCGGCTCATAATAAAAATCCGTCCCTGACATGTGCAACAGCCGCGCCGACTGTTCTTGAATTGCCTTGACAACTTCTGGGTGAGCGTGTCCGGTAGCGGTGACAGCAATACCTGCGGTCATATCCAGAAATACATTGCCATCCACATCTTCTACCATACAACCCTGACCGCGAGATACAACTAACGGATAATCGCGGGTGTAAGAAGGAGAAGTTACGGCGCGATCGCGTTGTACAATTGCTTGAGCGCGAGGCCCAGGTAAAGAAGTTACTAAACGGGGTGTACGAGGTAAATTTAAGTTAATAGGAATACTTAACATAATGTTTTTCTATTTTTTAAAGATTACTGATGATTAAACGCTAAAGCTTGATTGCTGACAGTAGCATTTGATGCCATTGATGTAGAAATTACGCATTTAACGAAAAAGCTTTATAGTAAAGATTTTCGTATTTTGTAAGACTTTGCCCGTGTTTATAACACAACTTCTGCGATCGCGTCATATTACATTTTTTGAAGCAAGCATAACAGCTGTACAAGCTACAGAACATTTATTGAGAGAACCTGTTTTACATCCACAGGAGAATTGCTGTATGCAAAAATTAATATAACTTTCTGAGATAATCAACGAATGACTTGGGTATCTGGACAAAAGTTACACCGCGATCGGTATGAAATTAAGCAACAGTTAGGACAGGGGAACTTCGCTATTACTTATCTTGCTGAGGATCGGGATGGCAAGAATGTTGTGATTAAAACATTGGATTCCAATTTGCTCAATCAATTAAGTAACGAAGATCGCGATCGCTTAAAATCAGGTTTTGCAGATGAATCCCGTAAACTAGCAATATGCAAACATCCGAATATTGTCCAAGTCATTGATACCTTCGAGTCAGGTGATTTAAAATGCATGGTCATGGAGTATATTCCAGGAGATAATTTAGCTAAGATTGTCCAACCGCGAGGATTTATCCCTGAAAAAGAGGCTTTAGATTACATCCAACAAATTGGAAAAGCACTCACAGTAGTGCATGAACAAGGATTTTTGCATCGAGATGTGAAACCTGAAAATATCATTTTGCGGGCGGGTACGCATCTGGTTGTTTTGATAAACTTCGACTTAGCACGAAGATTTGTTGATAACCCAGTATCAAGTCGCGGCAACTTAGTTGACAAATTTACACCAATTGAATTGTATTCCAACTCTCCTAGACAACAGGCGCGGCGTAAACCTTGGACTGATATTTATTCTCTGGCGGCAACTTTATATTTTTTATTAACAGGAAAACAGCCAGAAAGTGCTATTGAGCGCCAAGATAATAATAAGCGTTTAATTCCACCTAACGAATTGAACGATCAGATTAGCGATCGCGTCAATCAAGCGATTCTCCACGCAATGGAACTACAACCCGACAACCGTCCCGAAACAGTAGAAGACTGGTTAAAGGAATTGGGTTCAAACACAGCAAGTTTTTCTCTTCCCAAACTTCTTTGGGCACAACCTTTGTGGGCACGGATATTAGAAATTATGGGTGTATTAGCATTATTTGCAGCCTTGATATCAGGAATCAAAGATGGCACAGACTTATTTAAAGATTGGTTTCCAGGCAAACCAGCACCCCCGATACAACAAACCCCATCATCTTCCACTCAACCACAAAATAGGTAGTAGGCCACGTCTACGCAAAAGTTAGTTTTGAAGTCACATTTGTTGCTTTTGCGACTTCAAAAGTTAGTTTTAACGTGAGTTCGACGGGTTGAAAAAAGCCCAAAAAAAAGCTGAGACTAGAA
>NZ_JAVRCK010000102.1:0-29610 GCF_034530815.1 Nostoc sp. DedSLP03 | reverse complement strand
TGCACAATCTCTATGGGCCAACAGAAGCCGCCGTCGATGTCACTTTTTGGCAATGTAAAAATAGTATTATCAATCAAAAGACAATTCCCATCGGTCGCCCAATAGCAAATATCCATATTTATTTACTTGATAAATATCTAAACCCTGTTTCTGTAGGTGTAACGGGTGAACTTTATATTGGTGGTGTGGGAGTGGCTAGAGGTTACTTAAACCGTCCCGACCTGACTGCTGAAAAATTTATCCCCAATCCCTTCCAAAGAGACAGGGGAGGGAAACAAGACCAATCCTCAAATTCGGAACGCTTGTACAAAACAGGAGATTTAGCCCGCTATCTGCCTAATGGAGAGATTGAGTACATTGGTCGTATCGACCACCAGGTGAAAGTGCGTGGTTTCCGCATTGAACTCTTAGAAATTGAGGCTTTCATCAGTCAATATCCCGCAGTCCGAGAAACCATAGTTACAGTACAACCAGATTCAGTCGATTCTCAGCGAATAGTCGCCTATATAGTCCCACATTCAGATCAAACACTGGCAATTAATCAACTGCGAGGCTTCTTGGAGTCAAAGTTGCCAAGCTATATGATACCAGGGACTTTTGTCACATTGGAGGCACTACCACTCACACCTAACGGTAAGGTTGACCGTAAAAAGCTACCTATACCTGATACAGCACGTCCTGATTTGGAAGCAGTTTATCAGCCACCCCAAACCGAGGTAGAAAAAACTATTGCTAATATTTGGCAAGAAATACTTAATGTTGAGAAGGTAGGAATTGATGATAACTTCTTTGAACTTGGTGGTCATTCATTACTTTTAATTCAAGTTCATAGCAAGTTGCGTGAAATATTTAAGAGCGATTTATCTGTCCTCGACTTATTTAGATATCCGACTATAAGCTCTTTAGTAGATTATTTTAATAAAGTCCAAAATGGAACCCCATTTTTTCAGGTAACAGATATTGTCAGTGAAAAAATCGAAGCTGGTAAAGCTCAACAGAAAAAGCGTCTTCAAAAAATGAAATCTATTGAAAATATTTAAGGATGGATTGAATCGGCTATTACCACAAGGCGGAATTAAAAATTAAAAATGACACTCTCTACGAGACGCTGCGCCTAGCTTGCTTCCCCCTAGAGGTACACAGACTCGCTAACAAAATTCAAAATTAGAACAGCATAAGCGTTTCATTGATTTTGAATGGTGAGGCAGTCGGGTCTTGGGGGTTCCCCCATGAGGAACTGCCGTTAGCGCAGCGTTAGCTAGCCTAGACAACTTATTCTAATTCTGACTTTTGGCTCCTGAATTCTGTTGTAAGTTCAAGGTAGGGAGAGGTTCCTTGAACTCACGGTTTCCTGAAAGTCATCTGCCAACAGAAAATTTTCATGTTTCCAACCTCTTGACAAACTGTTCATCATCTGAAACTTCACGAATGTATATTGACAAATAAAAATATCTAAACAATCGCGATATTCAGAGATTATTTGATCAACACTGTTTGTGAAGAAAAGCTGATAAATACTTGCAATTAATTATCGATTAGTTGTAATATTCGTTTTCAACTTGATAGTAATTTATCTCAATAATTCAGCTATTTGCTGCGTTATTGACATTATTTTCAGTCAGATGATGGTGACGGGTGTGTGGAGTAGTAAATGAAGCCAAAGCAGTTATCGAAAATTTTCTTAGTAGCAAGTTCTGTTTCGTTTTGGGGTGGAATGAGCGCCACTGCTCAAGAAATACCCAGGCAAGAGGTACAAAGTAAATCTGTCGCATCGGTACTACGCAATTCCAAGTCAATTAGAGAGATTCGCCAGATCAGTGAGATAGAGCATCCCCAGACTAGCGCCCAAATGCTAGTGCAGTCGCCAGCACCCTCATCAGAAATTGTGCAAATTACGGGAGTTAAAGCTACTTCCACTGAAAAAGGTGTAGAGGTGATTTTAGAGACATCGATTGGGGCGCAATTGCAAATCACAAATCGCAGTAGTGGGAATAACTTTATTGCTGATATACCTAACTCACAACTCCGTTTACCCAATGGTGATACTTTCACATTTCGTTCCGAAAAACCACTTCCGGAAATTACTGAGATAACAGTTACAAATATTGATGCAAATACTATCCGGGTGACAGTGGCAGGTGCAGCAGCATTACCAACGGTTGAGTTATTTGATGATGATGCAGGTTTGGTTTTTGGGGTAGTATCTGCTGCTGCAACTGCGACGCAGCCACTAGAGAAGCCGACGACTGAGGCAAAACCAGAGGAACCCACAGCACAGCAGGATGAACCGATTGAGTTAGTGGTGACGGGTGAACAGGATGGGTATCGCGTTCCTGATACCTCATCTGCTACGAGAACCGACACACCGTTGCGTGATATTCCCCAGTCGATTCAGGTCATACCGCAACAGGTCATTAAAGACCAGCAAGCAACTCGCCTAACAGACGTGTTAAAAAATGCGCCGGGTGTAGTGGTAGGAAGTAGAAGCCCTCGCGATCCTCTCAATGTCATCAAAATTAGGGGCTTTGATGCTTTTTCAGACACTCTACTCAATGGGGTACAAGACCGTTCAATTAGCAGTGTCGGGTTTGGCTCAAATATTGAGCGGGTTGAAGTACTCAAAGGGCCCGCTTCGGTTCTATTCGGTCAAGGCGGACTCGGCGGCAAGGTCAACTTAGTGACGAAGCAACCATTGAGCGATCCCTTCTACTCCGTGGAAACTTCTGTTGGTAGCTACAATTCCTATAGCGGTGCAATTGATTTATCTGGTCCGTTGAATGACAGTAAAACGGTGTTGTATCGCTTCAATGCTTCTGTTGGAACAAACGAAAGCTTTATTGATTTCTATGACCAACAGCAATATCTAATTGCACCTACTTTAAGCTGGCAAATTAGTGACAGAACAAAGCTGACTTTAGAAGCAAGCTATTCCCTTGCAGAAGGACCCTATGATTTTGGGATACCGGCACAGGGAAGCGTCCTGCCTAACCCCAATGGGAGAATTCCTCGTAATCGTTTTGTGAGTGAGCCTAATCTTAATGACACTTCTAATGGTACATTTCGGATTGGCTATAATTTTGAACATCGCTTTAGCGATAACTGGCAAGCGCGGAGCGTTTTTCAGACTTATTTGTTACGCCTAAAACGAAATACTGTGTTTCCTTTCGGATTACAAGATGATTTGCGTACATTAGAAAGAGGCGCTGAGGATTTTGACTACGATGAAAATGCTTATAATCTAGACAACTATGTGGTCGGTAAGTTGACAACAGGTAGTATCAAGCATGAACTAGTAGCTGGATTTAACCTGAGCAAAACAGACACTAATTCCAAATCTCTTTTCAATGAGACTACTCCTCTTGATGTTTTCAATCCTGTGTATGGAACTGCTACAGGAGCTAGTGTTCCAGATTTTGATATCAAAAATACGGCGCAACAATTAGGTTTTTACCTTCAGGATCAAATTACCCTAGCAGAAAACTTCAAAGTACTTTTGGGTGGACGCTTTGATATTGCCAATCAAGAGTTTCAGGATTTATTGAACCAGACAACCGACTTTAAGCAAACAGAAGCTTTTAGCCCTCGTGTTGGCATTGTTTATCAGCCCATTAAACCGATCTCACTCTACGCTAGCTATAGCCGTTCATTCAACCAGGCGACATCTGTATTCGGTGCTGCCCTATCGGAACCGGAGCGAGGAACGCAGTATGAAATCGGGGTGAAAGCAGATTTGACTAATCGATTATCTACAACCTTGGCATTTTATGATTTGACTCGCACCAATCTCTCAGCCCAAGATCCAAATAATCCACAACGAACTATTCAAATTGGGGAACAGCGCAGTCGTGGGATTGAGTTTGATATTTCTGGCGAAATCTCGCCAGGGTGGAACATCATTGCTGGCTATGCTTACACTGATGCAGAAATCACAAGAGACAATCCATCGACAGTGGGTAATCAACTGAATAATGTGCCCAGACACGCACTCAATCTATGGACAACTTACGAAATTCAATCCGGTAGTTTAAAAGGATTAGGCTTCGGTTTAGGAGCTTTTTACTACGGAGACCGACAAGCCGACTTAGGCAACACGGTTGAGTTACCGAGTTATGTACGCACAGATGCAGCTATTTATTACAAGCGGGACAATTACCGAGCTGCGATCAATATCAAGAATTTGTTTGACACTGATTATTTTGTCTCTGCACAAAACGTAAATCGGATTATACCTGGCGATCCCCTGACAATACAGGGCACAATTTCCTGGCAGTTTTGAGCAAACCCTCTGATATCCTACGCTTTATCCTGAGGGATAGAAGCGTAGATCATTCACTTTTTCTATTGTGTGAAGTAGGCGTTCATGAAAATACCTTTACGTCACCTTACTTATTTATTATTATTGGGAGTTTTGACCTTTACACTCGCTTCGGCTTGTAGTTTAAATATTAAGCACAGTGTTACAAGCTCAAAACAGCCAACAGAAAATTGTCGAAAGGTGCAACATGAGATGGGAGAAACGTGCATTCCTCTCAACCCTCAACGAATTGTAACTTTATGGATAACTATTCTGGGTAATACCCTGGCATTGGATATCAAACCATTTGCATCCACATACATTTCTATAAGTGAACCTTTTCCACCATATCTTCGAGAACAGGCAAATGGAATTGAATTTGCTGGCGACCTAAATGGGCCAAATTTAGAAAAGATTTTGCTATTTAAACCCGATCTAATTTTGGCTCACTCTCGGTTGCAGAATATCTATCAGCAGCTATCTTATATTGCGCCTACTGTCATCATGAAATTTCCTGCTCCACCACCTTCTTGGAAACAACAATTTATGGAACTTGTCAATGTCCTGGATCAGAAAGAGGCTGGCAAGCGCTTGATGAGCGAATATTATGAGCGAATTGAAAAACTTAAGGAGGCTTTGGGCGATCGCCGCCATAAACTTCAAGTATCAGTTGTTGGTATCTATCAGGATAATAAAATAGTACCATATGGAGAGAGCTATCCTGCTAGTACAGTTATAAAGGATATTGAATTACAACGCCCATCAGGACAAAGGGGAGATTTCTACTATACAAACCCTATTTCTGAAGAACAGTTGTCTAATATTGATGCTGATGTTCTCTTCTTTTTAGCTCCGAGACAGAAGGGCGTTAATGAGTCTAATGAGTTTTTAGAGAAACTCCAACAAAAACCTTTATGGCGACAACTCAAGGTAGTTCAAAAAAATCAGGTGTATTTTGTAGATGAGCGAAACTGGGGCGGTTTTGATATTTTAGCAATGAATGCAGTAATCGATGACTTATTTAAATATCTAGTCAACACACCTTGAATTCATGCCTATTGATAAAAAACACTAAATATGCATTAGGTTAAAAACCAGATATTTCGTAAAGGCACAGCATTGCTGTGCCTTTGCATTATGGTGTATTTACGTAGTTTACTGCCGTAGGCATCGCCGGATAATTAGTCAAAGCCGGAAACAACCAAAGCGATCGTTAATTCACATTACGATGCATTTGTACAGTGCGTAAGTCCTAAGAAGAATACTTTATAAAGAAGGGGAACTGGGGTTGGGGAAAAGGTAAAAACCTCACCTCAAGTGGCGCGAAATAATCCTTGTATCACTGGGTAGGTCAAAACCTCGCCCTCAAGTGGCGCGACTTTTTCATTCCTTTCCTCTTTCCCCTTTTCCCTTTTCCCCTCGTTTTTATAGCTAAGTTTTTCAACTGCCTTTTTGCCATATCTGCCTACGCAACAAACAAACGATGGTTTGTAAAAGACTGAAACGACCTATTTACGTTACCCAGAAGATTATTCGTTTGTATAGTGCATAAGTTCGATAAAAATAGCTTCTTATAAGTAACGCTGATAAATCTCGATTTTTTCATATTTAATCACGATGGCTCTTCTGTTGCTAATGCTACTAATTATCGTTAATATAATTTAGACTAATTAAAAATTAATTGCAATAAAAACGATCAATTAGCTCCAGCAAATCACTAGTATTAGCATTAATGAACCGCCTTCTCTGCGGAAGCCTTCCGCGAAAACCTAGGTTTCGAAGAGAAAGAAAGAGAAGCTTTCACATAAAATGTCAATATCATATATTTAGCTAATGATTTTAATCAAGTTAAAGTCAAAAATCAACTTTTTATTTGATAAATATTTTCAAATAAAAAGATAGTCTGGTAAAGTATAGACAAAAAACGTCTTCAAAAAATTAAATTTATTGAAGAAAATTTAGGATTAAACGAAATTATGATTATTTCGACAGTGCCTAGTTCTACAAATGGTTCAGAAATAGCAATTATCGGCTTAACAGGGCGTTTTCCTGGAGCCAAAAATATTGATGAATTCTGGAGAAATATTCAAAATGGAGTAGAATCAATCTCTTTTTTCAGTGATGAAGAACTATTGTCATCAGGTATAAGTTCATCTATATTAAATGACCCTAACTATGTAAAAGCACACGCTATATTAGAAGACGCAGAATTATTTGATGCTGCATTCTTTGGCTTTAATCCCAGAGAAGCAGAAATTACCGATCCGCAACACCGACTTTTTTTAGAGTGTGCGTGGACAGCGTTGGAAAGTGCTGGATACGATTCACAAACTTATCAAGGTGCTGTTGGTGTTTATGGTGGCTCTAGTCTGAGCAGCTACTTACTTAATATTTATCTAAATCAAAATATCATAAATTCTATCGATCCTCAACAACTTACAATAGCAGCTAATAAAGACTATTTAACCACGCGTGTTTCTTACAAACTCAACTTAGAAGGGCCCAGTTATGCTGTGCAAACTGCCTGCTCAACTTCATTAGTTGCTGTCCATTTAGCCTGTCAAAGCTTACTGAATGGTGAATGTGATATGGCATTGGCTGGTGGAGTTGCCGTCAGTGCAACTAGAAAAACTGGATATATGTATACAGAAGGAGGAATAGCGTCTCCTGACGGACATTGCCGTACCTTTGATGCTAGAGCAAAAGGATCTGTGGGGGGTGAGGGTGTGTGCATTGTGGTATTGAAGCGATTAGAAGATGCTCTTAGCGATCGCGATACGATTCATGCTGTAATCAAAGGATCGGCAATCAATAATGATGGTTCATTGAAAGTAAGCTACACAGCACCCCGTATCGATAGCCAAGCAAAAGTAATTAGAACAGCCCAAGTAATAGCCGAAGTAGAACCGGAGACAATTACTTACATCGAGGCTCATGGTACAGGAACAGTCTTAGGAGATCCCATTGAAATTGCTGCCCTGACACAAGCTTTTCGCTCTAGTACCCAAGATATTGGATTCTGCGCCATTGGTTCCGTCAAAACTAACATTGGGCATTTGGACACTGCGGCTGGTGTGACAGGATTAATCAAAACCGTCTTAGCCCTCAAGCATAAACAGATACCACCCAGCTTACACTTTACTTCACCTAATCCAGAAATTGACTTTGCTAACAGTCCTTTCTACGTCAATACCACACTTTCGGAATGGCAGACGAATGGCACTCCTAGACGTGCAGGAGTTAGTTCCTTTGGACTTGGAGGAACAAATGCCCATCTGATTCTTGAAGAAGCTCCAGTTCTCGAAGCTTCTAGTTCCTCTCGTCCCTGGCAGTTGTTGATCCTATCTGCCAAAACCGATTCAGCACTAGAAACAGCTACCACAAATCTAATTAATCACTTCCAAGAACATCCCGATTCAAACCTTGCCGATGTGGCTTACACATTGCAGGTTGGACGCAGAACTTTCGATTATCGGCGTACAGTTGTCTGTCGGGATATTCAAGATGCTATCAATGCACTTCAAGAGCCAAAGCGAGTTCTCACCAGTACTGAAAAAACTCAACAACGTCCTGTTGCCTTCATGTTTTCTGGACTAGGAACTCACTACGTTAATATGGCTCTTGAACTTTACCAAACTGAGCCAATATTTCGCGCCTGTGTTGACCAATGTTGCGAACTCCTCAAACCCCACCTTGGTCTAGATTTGCGAGATGTCCTTTATCCCAATAGAAACAGTGAGAATGGAAATAAACCAAGCACTCTTTCTGCTGGGTTAGATTTGCGAAAAATGTTAGGTCGGGGAACAGAACAGGCAGATGTCGCTACTCAAAAGCTGAATCAAACCTTTCTCACCCAACCAGCGATCTTCGTTATTGAGTATGCTTTAGCTCAATTGTGGATATCGTGGGGGATTCGTCCGACGGCAATGATTGGCTATAGCATCGGTGAATATGTAGCAGCGTGTCTGGCCGAGGTTTTGTCTTTGGAAGACGCTTTAACTTTGGTAGCTAAAAGAGCGCAAATGATTCAAGAGTTGCCAGAAGGAGCAATGTTGGCAATTGGGCTTTCTGAAGAGGAAATACAGCCTTTCTTGAATGAGAAGATTTCTCTATCTGCAATCAACGGCTCATCGTTGTGTGTGATTGCAGGTGCTACAGATGCGATCGAAGAAGTAGAACGACAATTGAGTGAAAGAGGTTTAGTTGGAAAGCGTTTACAGAGTTCTCATGCTTTTCATTCTGTCATGATGGAGGCGATCGCACCTACCTTTGATAATTTAGTGCAAACATTCAGCCTCAAACCACCGAAAATTCCCTATTTATCTAACGTTACAGGTACTTGGATTACAGCAGACCAAGCAACAGATCCCAGTTATTGGGTGAAGCACCTTTGCCAAGCAGTACGCTTTGCTTCGGAAGTGCAAGAGTTGTGGAAAAAAGATCGTCCGATTTTATTGGAAGTTGGCGCTGGTCAGGCATTGAGTAGTTTCGCACTACAATGTCTAGAAAGTGATGATAGAGCCAAATCTGTGATGTTGCCTTCCCTGCGGCATTCCTACGAGCAACAGTCAGATGTCGCCTTTTTAATGAATACATTGGGTCGCCTTTGGCTGGCAGGGATAAAAGTAGATTGGTCTGGTTTTTATGCCGATCAACAACGCGATCGCCTTCCCTTACCCACATATCCTTTTGAACGTCAGCGTTACTGGATTGATGCTAATCCAGAAGCGAATTTGGCAATGCGATCGCCGCAAGCATTACAGAAAAAACCAGATATCGCTGACTGGTTTTACATTCCTTCCTGGAAACGTTCTCCACAGATAGGAGCGAAATCAGCACAAAAATTAAATTATTTAGTCTTTATTGATAATGCTGGAGTAGGTTTACAAGTTGTCAAACAGTTGAAATTAGCAGGGCATGATGTGATTAGTGTGACTGTTGGAGAGCAGTTTACACAACTGAACGAATGTCCTACGGACAGGCTGCGCCAATGCTCTTACGCAATTAATCCCCAAGCAAGTAGTGACTATGATGCCTTGCTGAAGGAAATATGGGATTTTCAACCAAATGCGATCGGTCATTTTTGGAGTCTCATCCCCAACCCACAACCAGAATTACCCCATCAGTTCTTTGAAGAATGTCAAAATAATGGTTTTTATAGTCTACTTTTCTTAGCGCAGGCGTTGGGAAGACAAGAAGTTACCGATACTATCCAAATTTCAGTTGTTACCAACAACGTGCAAGAGGTAACCGGCGACGAAAACTTGTGCCCAGAAAAGGCGACTGTCATGGGAATCTGTAAGGTGATTCCCCAAGAGTATCCAAACATCACCTGTCGTAACATTGATGTGGTTATTCCTGAATCAAGAACATCCCCAAACAGTCAACTCATAGACCAACTCGTAACAGAACTGACTCAAACAACATCTGAGAATATGATTGCCTACCGTGGCAAACATCGTTGGGTACAAACTTTTGAACCAATACAAATTGAAGAGCCAAATCAAGAAACAATTTCCATCAAGGATGAAGGAGTTTACTTAATTATTGGTGGTTTGGGATATATTGGTTTGGTGCTGGCAGAATATCTCGCCCAAACAGCACATGCCAAGCTAATTCTCACAGCACGTTCCAGTTTTCCTGTAAAACAAGAGTGGTCGCAATGGCTAGCAACTCATGATGAGAGCGATGAGATAAGTTGCAAAATTCAGAAATTACAAACATTAGAAACATTCGGTGCTGAAGTTCTGATTTGCCGCGCCGATGTTGGGAATCTCGAACAAATGCAAGCAGTAATGACTCAAGCATCAAACCGTTTTGGTGAAATTGATGGTGTCATTCATGCAGCAGGGATAAAGTTGTTTAGTAATATTCAACAGATAAGTAAAACTGAGTGTGAAAGTCAATTAAGCTCAACAGGCTATGGATTATTTGTATTAGAAAATATCTTACAAGGAAAAGAGCTAGATTTCTGTGTAGTCATATCCTCATTAGCGTCTGTTTTGGGGGTAATGGGCATGGCTGCCTATCCAGCAGCACACTTATTTACTGATACTTTTGTACATAAACATAACCAAACAAATTTTGTCCACTGGCAGAGTATTAATTATGGGGATTGGATTACTCAAGAATCATCAAAATCAGTAACTTCACTCAAAGGTGCAGATTCGATGATGACAAGGCAAGAAGGACTAGAGGTTTTTAAACGTGCCTTATCTGTGAGAAAATTTAGTCAGTTAGTCACATCAACAGTAGACTTACAAATTAGTATCAAAAGATGGATTAAACTTGAATTTAGTCAAGGTTATAAAGTTGCACAAAAACCCAATTCCGCCTCACTTTATTTAAGACCTAATTTAGATAATGACTATGTTGCTCCTAGAAATGAGGTAGAGCAAACCATTGCCAATATTTGGCAAGAACTCTTGGGAATTGAGCAAGTAGGTATTGACGATAACTTTTTTGAGTTAGGGGGAGATTCTGTACTTGGCATTCAAGTTAGCGCCAGAGCTGCGAAAGCAGGTTATCGGCTTGCCCCTCAGCAATTGTTTGAGCATCAGACAATCGCTGAACTGGCAGAGGTGGTAAGTACAAAACAAGTAGTCCAGGCTGAACAAGGTTTAGTAACTGGTTCGCTTCCTCTGACGCCTATCCAGCACTGGTTCTTTGAACAGAATTTATCAGAACCACATCACTGGAACATGGCATTCTTTGTAGAAGTAATGCAAGTTATTGATCCAGGTTTATTGGAACAAGCATGGCAGCATTTATTTATACACCACGATGCACTTCGCTTGCGGTTTATCCCCTCTGAATCTGGCTGGCAGCAGGTGAATACTGGCTTAGAAAAACAGGTGAATTTGATACATAGAAATTTATCAGCTTTATCACCTGATGTTCAAAAATCTTCTATGGAAGCAACCGCCACAGAACTACAAGCTAGTTTGAATTTATCAGATGGGCCAATTGTGCAGGGTGTGCTTTTTGATTTGGGTGTCAATAAGTCAAACCGCTTGCTGATCATCATCCACCACTTGGCAGTAGATTTTGGCTCTTGGCGAATCTTACTAGAGGATCTTGAGACTATTTATCAACAGCTGAGACTTGGTAAAGCCATTCAACTGCCGCAGAAAACAACCTCTTTCAAACAGTGGTCTGAGCGACTAAAGGAATACGCTCAATCAGTATCGCAGAAAAACCTAAATTCCTGCCTCAGCAAAGGTTACGAACAGGTTTATCCCTTACCAATCGATTATCCTGGAGGCATTAACACTGTAGCATCAGGTGAAAGTGTTTCAGTAGCGTTAAGCGAAACAGAAACTCAGGCATTACTTCAGGAGGTTCTAGCAGTTTATCGAACTAATACACAAGAAGTTTTGTTGACTGCTCTTGTACAAGCTTTTACAGAATGGACAGGTATAAAATGTCTACTGTTTAATACCGAAGAAGATGCGCGAGATGCAAGTACTACTATAGATAATGTGGATATATCACGGACAGTAGGTTGGCTGACTACTCTTTATCCTGTACTTTTGGATTTAGAGGGGGCTGAGAATCCAGGGGAGGCATTAAAAGCTGTAAAAGAGCAGTTTCGTTGCATTTCTAGTAGAACCATTGATCATGGAGCGCTACGCTACTTAAGTGAGGATACAACACTGACAGAGAAAATGCGATCGCTTCCCCAAGCAGAAGTGTTTTTTCTCTACCTTGGTCAATTTGGTAAAAGCTTTGATCGATCTTCTCTGCTCAGACCGACTGAAGAATCCACTGGATCAGTGTACAGTCAAAAAGGAACTAGTCCGCATTTGCTAGGCGTGACCGCGTGGGTTAATGAAGAAGGTCAATTGAGACTGGAATTTAGCTACAGCACAAATGTGCATAGACGGAAGACTATAGAGAAACTATCTCATAGTTTTGTCGAAGCCCTCAAATCTCTCATCACCCATTCTCGCTCCCTAGAAGCAGTAGAGTATACCCCTTCAGACTTTTCGGCAGCAAACATCAATCAAGAAAATTTGAGTAACTTGCTGGCTCAGATTGGTCAGTGATATAGGAGGAATTTTCCATGAACCAAAATAATATTGAAGATATATACGAACTTTCACCCTTACAGCAGGGTATGCTTTTTCACACGCTGGTTACACCTAATTCGGGGATGTATTTTGAGCAGTTTTGCTATGCCTTACAAACTCAAGTTGATGTTCCAGCTTTCCACAAAGCATGGCAGCGAGTTTTAGATCGGCATCCGATTTTGCGTACCTCTTTCTACTGGGAAAATCTTGATAAGCCATATCAAGTGGTGTATCGACAAGTAGATTTGCCTTGGGATTTTCAAGACTGGCGCGAACTTTCTTTGCCGGAACAAGAAAAGCAGTTAGAAGTTTTTTTAGCAGCAGATCGCAAACGAGGCTTTACACTTTCTCAGGTTCCACTGATGCATTTGGCATTAATTCAGGTAGCTGATAACGCTTATCAATTTGTCTTCAGCTATCACCATATATTGATGGAAGGGTGGTCTTTAACATGGCTATGGAAAGAATTTTATGAATTCTATAATGCCTTTTGTAAAGGTCAAGATTTACATCCAGAAAGTCCTCGTCCCTTTAAAGAATACATTTCTTGGCTACAGCAGCAAGATATATCAAAGGCTGAAATTTACTGGCGCGAAATGCTTAAAGGATTTACAGTATCGACATCACTAATGATGGACAAAGCTGTTGATACTTTCTCTAGCGAAGATGAAGACCATGATTGTCAACAAACCCGACTTTCGGTAACAACCACAGATGCCTTGAATTCTCTGGCGCGAAAGTATCACCTTACTTTAAACATTCTACTCAAGGGAGCCTGGGCTATACTTTTAAGCCGCTATAGCGGTGAGTCAGATATAGTTTTTGGTGCCACATCTTCAGGCAGACCGACTGAATTGGCAGAAGCAGAGTCGATGATGGGACTTTTCGCCAACACATTGCCGCTACGAGTACAAATCCCTGCTGATGATTTGCTTGTACCTTGGTTGAAAAAGCTGCAAATTCAAGAAGTAGAAATGCGTCAGTACGAGTATAGTCCACTGTTACAGATTCAACAATGGAGTGAAATTCCTCGTGGGTTGCCACTATTTGAGAGTCTTCTAGTTTTTAATAACTATTTAGTAGATGATACTGGAGAAAAGCTAGCTCAAAGCATGATAATAGGTGAAACTAGGATATTTGAAAAGACGAATTATCCTCTTACTCTACAGGTATATCCTGGTTCAGATTTATTACTGTCGATTGGGTATGATACCCGTCGTTTTGATAGTGCGACAATTAATCGGATATTAGGGCATTTAAAGACTTTATTAGAAAGTATAGTTGCCAATCCCGAACAACAACTTCGAGATTTGTCGTTACTGACTGCACAAGAAAAATCTCAATTGCTGCGGGAGTGGAATGATACAGAAGTTGAGTATCCTCAAGAACAGTGCATTCATCAATTATTTGAAGCGCAAGTAGAACGCACACCTAATGCAGTAGCAGTGGTGTTTAAAGATGAACAGTTAACTTACCGCGAACTAAACACGAAAGCTAACCAATTGGCGCATTACTTGCGATCGCTAGGAGTAAAATCAGAAGTATTAGTTGGGATTTGTGTAGAGCGATCGCTCGATATGATCGTCGGACTATTAGCCATCCTCAAAGCTGGTGGTGCATATCTACCGCTAGATCCAACATACCCGCAAGAACGCCTAACTTTTATGTTGGCAGATGCTCAAGTGCCAGTGCTGTTGACTCAACAACAATTGCTGGAAAAACTTCCAAATTCTAGCGCATCGGTGGTTTGCCTAAATAGAGATTGGCAGATAATTCAAAGCGCAAGTGACCAGAATCCCCCAACAGCCTTCTCACCAGACAACTTAGCATATACGATCTACACTTCCGGCTCCACAGGTAAACCAAAGGGAGTGATGGTCAGTCATCGCAACGTTGTCAATTTCTTTACAGGAATGGACGGTAGTATTGGTAACGATCGTCCAGGTACTTGGCTAGCAGTTACCAGCATTTCCTTTGATATCTCAGTGTTAGAGTTGCTGTGGACGCTGACACGCGGTTTTCAAGTTGTGATTAATGGTGATTCAAGACCTACTACTTTTGCTACTGAAGTAGACCAAAAAATCACAGATAAAGAAATGGCATTTAGTCTTTTCTATTTTGCTAGTGACGAGGTACAGGCAGGCACAGATAAATATCAGTTACTACTTGAAGGGGCTAAATTTGCCGACAAACACGCCTTTGCAGCCATCTGGACTCCAGAGCGACACTTCCATGAATTTGGCGGTCTATACCCAAATCCCTCCGTTGTCAGTGCAGCGATCGCCACAATTACAGAGCGAATTCAAATTCGTGCTGGTAGTATTGTTTTACCCTTACAAAATCCGATCCGAGTTGCTGAAGAATGGTCTGTAGTTGATAACCTTTCGCGAGGCAGGGTTGGTATCTCCTTTGCTTCCGGTTGGCACGCCAATGATTTTGTCTTAGCACCAGAGAAGTATAGCGATCGCTTCCAAATCATGTTTCGTGACATCGAAACTGTCCGCCAACTCTGGCGCGGAGAATCGATAACTCTGCCAGGAGGTAGTGGCAAAGAAGTAGAAGTGAAGATTCATCCCCAACCGATTCAGGCGGAAGTGCCGATTTGGGTTACAGCAGCTGGTAGTCCGGAAACTTTTCGTCGAGCGGGTGAAATTGGTGCCAACTTGCTTACCCATTTACTCGATCAAAATATCGAGGAACTAGAGGAAAAAATTGCGATTTATCGCCAATCCTGGCAGGAACACGGACATGGACTGGGAGCAGGTCACGTGACGTTGATGATTCACACCTTCGTGGGTGAGGACATTGGTGTTGTGCGAGAAAAGGTGCGGCAACCTTTTTACCAGTACTTGAAGAGTTCTCTGAGTCTGTTGAATAACTTAGGAAAAAGCTTAGGTCACGATATTAATGCAGAGAACTTTAGCGCACAAGAAGAAGAGCAACTGCTGAATTACGCCTTTAGTCGGTACTTTGAAACGAGCAGTTTATTAGGCACACCCAGCACTTGTTTGCGGATGATTAATCGGCTCAAGGCGATCGGGGTGGATGAGGTTGCATGTCTAATCGATTTTGGTGTGGATGTGGAATCGGTATTATCTAGTTTGCATCACCTAAATACAGTCAGAGAATTGAGCAACAAAAAAATAGACAAAGATGACACTGACTATTCCCTACCTGCTCAAATTGCCAGGCACAATGTGACACATCTGCAATGCACTCCGTCTCTTGCAAGAATATTAATTCAGGATTATAAGGCGCTGAGTGCGATGGGTTCACTTCGCAAATTGATGCTTGGTGGTGAGGCCTTACCCATTTCTCTAGCAGAACAGTTGCGGACTCAACTGTCAGCAGAAATTTATAATATGTATGGTCCCACCGAGACGACTATTTGGTCTACAAGCTATCCCTTGCAAGAAGTCGGTAATACAATACCAATCGGACGCCCCATTGTTAACACAAAAATTTACATTCTCGATCGCCATCTACAACCAGTACCTGTTGGTATTCCTGGTGAACTCTACATTGGCGGCGAAGGCGTGGTGCGTGGCTACTTAAACCAACCACAGTTAACCAGAGAGCGTTTCATTTCTAATCCCTTTGGGACAAACCCAAACAACAAACTGTATAAAACTGGAGACTTGGCACAATATTTACCCAACGGTAATATTGAGTTTCTGGGTCGTGTAGATCATCAAGTGAAATTCCAGGGATATCGGATCGAATTAAGTGAGATAGAAACTATCTTGAGTCAACATCCGGGAGTAGTGGAGGCTGTAGTTGTTTCACGAGAGGAGCAATCAGGAGACAAACGCCTAGTAGCCTATGTTGTTCCGACACAACAACCAGAAGGAACACAAGTCACACCCACAGAAAAAACGCACCTCCTAGCTGACGAAATAATAGCAAACAAACCCACCCTTTCGATCGGCGACTTACGAGCGTTTATCAAAGAAAGATTACCTGAGTATATGGTACCTTCAAGCTTTGTAACGCTGAACGCCCTACCTCTAACACCCAACGGCAAAATAGACCGCAGTGCATTACCTGCACCAGAAGCTTCAAGACCAGAATTAGAGGTATCCTATGTGGCGCCGAAGACCGAAGTTGAAAAAGTGATTGCATCTATTTGGCAAGAATTACTTCAAGTAGAAAGAGTGGGAATCCATGACAATTTCTTTGAACTTGGTGGTAATTCATTGCTCTTAATTCAAGTTCCTAACAAGTTACAAAAAGTATTTCAGCGAGATTTCAGCTTGGTTGAGATGTTTCAATATCCGACTATCAGTCACCTGGTTAAATATTTTAGCCAGGAATCTAATGAAGAAACATCTGTTTTACGACCTGCTCATCACTCGGAGAGCAGAACAGCTTCAGTACAGAGGCGAAAACAAGTTAGGAAAGAGCGCCGAGCCGCAACACAGTAATAAGATGTTTAGTCTCAACAAGGCGATTGAAGAAGAAGGGCGATCGCTGAAACTGTAGAATCGAAGATTTTAGAGAAAAGCAGGCAAAAGATTCTTCCTGCAAAAATGAAATAAAAAAATCGCCACCAACCCAATATGACATCAAGCAAACAAGAAATGCTAAACAAAAATTCTTTTTTGGAATCTGAGCAAACATTAGATAATGAGATAGAAGAACAAGTAATGCAATTGTTTGCTTCATGCAATCAAGCAAACTCTATAGAGAAACGAATCGATGAAATAACTGATAGTTTATCACAAGATTTTTTAAGCACAATTGATTCTAATACCAACATGGATTTAGAGTCACTATTAGAAAAGTTTTCTGATAGCAAGATTCCTCTTCAGCCGACTAATTTTGAGAACTATCTCAAATACATAGGTAACAATGTTGTTGCTCATTCAATACATACATCTTCGCCACGATTTATAGGTCACATGACCTCGGCACTTCCTAGTTTTGTACGCCCTTTGGCTAAACTAATGACGGCAATGAACCAAAACGCCGTCAAAATAGAGACAGCTAAAGCCCTAAGCTTTTGTGAACGTGAAGCTTTGGCTATGTTGCATCGACAAATTTATAATTTCTCTGATGGTTTTTACACTCAACATATTCAAAACAATTTGAGTACACTGGGAATCTTGGTTTCTGGTGGAACAGTGGCAAATATCACAGCAGTTTGGTGTGCGCGAAATGCTTTACTAGGACCGAAAGATGGATTTCTTGGTGTAGAAAAAGAAGGTTTAGCAGCTGCTCTAGATTTCTATGGCTATAAAGGAGCAGTAATTATTGGCTCTGACTTGATGCATTTCTCTTTTGATAAAGCTGCGGATTTAATGGGCATTGGTACCCATAGTTTGATCAGAATCCCTGCTGACTGTAATAATCGAGTTGATATAGAAGCACTGCGCCAAACTGTTGCAAATTGTCGTGCCAAAAAGTTGCTGATTATTGCAATTGTGGGAGTTGCTGGTACAACAGACTCAGGTGGAGTTGATTCCCTTACAGATATTGCAGAAATTGCACAGGAAGCTAATGCTCATTTTCACGTAGATGCTGCTTGGGGTGGTCCGCTGATTTTTTCTGAGCAATATCGGCATAAGATTGCTGGTATAGAAAAAGCTGATTCAGTCACTATTGATGGACATAAACAACTATATCTGCCAATGGGCATTGGTATGGTCTTTTTCCGCGATCCATATCTGGCTGGGGCGATCGAAAAACAGGCTAGTTATACCATGCGTAAGGGGTCGTTTGATTTAGGTAAACGTGCTTTAGAAGGTTCTCGACCAGGCATGGCTTTATTTTTACACGCCGGTTTAAAGCTAATTGGAGTTAAGGGATATGAGTTTTTGATCAATGAAGGAATCCGAAAAACTCAATACATGGCTGCTTGTATTTCGGCTATGCCTGAATTTGAATTGCTGGCAGAACCTGATACTAATTTATTAACTTATCGCTATATTCCCAAACAATTTAGAGAGGTGCGTGCTAAAAATAAACTGACAAAGATAGATAATCAAATCATCAATAGATTTAATGAATGTTTACAAAAAAATCAGCGCCAAATTGGTCATACTTTTATTTCCCGAACGACAAAAAAAGATATACTTTTTGGCAGCGAAATTCCTATAATTGCTATGCGTGCAGTGATTGCTAATCCGTTAACAACAGAAGAAGATATTAAAGCGGTTTTAAATGACCAAATCCAAATGGCTGCAAAAATATCAATTTAATATTTGATATAAATTAAAATCAAAGATTTGATGACGTTGCTGTTTAATAAAGTAACATGAGGGAAATGAATAAATTAAATCAATCTGAGAACTTAATTGGTGAAGATGAAATAGCTGTTATCGGTATGGCAGGACGTTTTCCTGGTTCAAAAAACATTGATATTTTTTGGCAAAACCTGCGGGATGGTGTAGAGTCAATTTCTTTTTTTACGGATGAGGAACTAATATCTGCTGGAGTAGATCCATCATTGCTCAACGATCCCGATTACGTGAAGGCAAACGGTGTATTAGAAGATATAGAGTTATTCGACGCTTCATTTTTTGGTTTCTCACCTAGAGAAGCTGAAATTACAGATCCACAACACCGTCTTTTCATGGAATGTGTTTGGGAAGCTTTAGAAAATGCTGGCTACAACTCTGAAAATTATAGCGGTCAAATAAGTCTTTTCGCTGGTGCATCTCCAAATATGTACCTACTTTTAAACTTATATTCCAATCAAGATTTGATGGAATCAGTAGACAGCTACCAAATTTTACATAGAAACGAAAAGGATTTCTTGCCCACGCAAATTTCTTACAAATTCAACTTGAGAGGGCCAAGTATTAATATTCAAACTGCTTGTTCCACATCATTAGTTGCTATCCACATAGCCTGCCAAAGTTTACTAAATGGTGAAAGTGATATTGCTTTAGCTGGTGGTGTTTCCACTACAACAGTACAAAAAATAGGTTATCACTATCAAGAAGGAGGAATTCATTCTCCTGACGGTCATTGTCGAGCTTTTGACGCAAAATCTAAAGGAACTAATGGCGGTAATGGTTTAGGTATAGTTGTCTTGAAAAGATTAGAGGATGCCATTGCTGATGGTGATTTTATCAATGCAGTAATCAAGGGTTCAGCTGTTAATAACGATGGTTCTTTAAAGATTGGATATACAGCCCCTAGTATTGAGGGTCAAAGAGATGTAATTTTAGAAGCTTTAGCCTTAGCTGAAGTCGAACCTGAGACTGTTACTTATGTAGAAGCACACGGTACAGGAACCATATTGGGAGATCCGATTGAAATCAAAGCTCTCACACAAGCTTTTGGTGCCAGTACAAATAAAAAAGGCTTTTGTGCTATTGGTTCAGTAAAGACCAATGTCGGGCATTTGAATATAGCAGCAGGTGTGACAGGATTCATTAAAACAGTCCTTGCACTAAAACACAAACAAATACCTCCTAGTTTGCACTTTCAGGAGCCAAATCCACAGATAGACTTTGCCAATAGCCCCTTTTATGTCAACACCAAATTATCAGAGTGGGAAACCAACGGAACACCACGCAGAGCAGGTGTAAGTTCTTTAGCCATTGGTGGGACTAATGCCCATGTTATTTTGCAAGAAGCTCCAGTGATTGAGGCTTCGAGTCCCTCGCGTCCTTGGCAATTGTTACTGCTTTCAGGCAAAACCAGCACGGCTTTAGACACTGCAACAGCACAACTGGGTGATTATTTAGAGCAAAACCCCGATATTCCCCTACCAGATGTCTCTTACACTCTACAAGTAGGTCGTCGAGGTTTTGACTATCGCCGCATGGTAGTTTGCCAGGATCTAGATGATGCCGTGAAATCGCTTAACAGCAAAGACCCACAACGCATTTTTAGTCTCCATAATGACCCAGGTCACTGTCCAGTTATCTTCATGTTTTCAGGACAAGGGTCACAATATGCAAACATGGGTCGGGAATTATATGAAGTAGAACCGACGTTTAAAAAACATGTAGATACTTGCGCTCTGATTTTGCAACCCTACCTCGGTCTTGATATCCGCTCCCTACTTTATCCCAGCGAACAAGATACCGAAACTGCTGCAAAGCAACTCCAACAAACAGCCCTCACCCAGAGCGCGTTATTTGTTACAGAGTATGCCTTAGCTCAGTTATTAATGTCATGGGGTGTGCGTCCAGAAGCAATGATTGGTCACAGTATCGGGGAATATGTCGCCGCAGCGATCGCAAATGTATTTTCCCTAGAAGATGCCTTATTCATTGTGGCAAAAAGGGGGCAGTTAATGCAACAAGTGCCCACAGGAAGTATGCTGGCAATTAGGCTTCCAGAAAAAGATGTGCAGTTGCTGGTGTCTGCACAGACGTTGTATAAAAAATATCTACAAATTGCAGTTATTAATAGCCCATCTTCATGTGTTGTTTCGGGAACAGACGAAGCGATCGCTATACTAAAAAATCAATTATCCTCTCAACAAGTTGAATGTCAACTGTTGCATACATCTCATGCGTTCCATTCCCAAATGATGGAACCAATATTGTCAGCATTTATTCAGGCTATCAAAACAGTCAAACTGAATCCACCACGCAGACGCTTTATTTCTAATGTAACTGGTAGTTGGATTACAGATGAACAAGCCACAAATCCCAACTACTGGAGTCAACATTTACGACAAACTGTGAGGTTTTCAGATGGGATATCGCAACTATTAGGGCAATTTGAAGGCGTTTTTTTGGAGTTGGGGCCAGGGCGGACATTAAGTACGATTACCACACAGCATTTAGATAAAAATACTAAACAACAAGTACTAACTTCATTAAGTCATGTAAAAGAGCAACAATCGGATGTTAGCTTTTTATTACAGACATTAGGTCGGTTGTGGCTGGCTGGCGTAGAAATAGATTGGTCAGGATTTTATACCCACGAGCAGCGTCATCGCCTACCTTTGCCGACTTACCCCTTTGAACGACAAAGGTACTGGATTGAACCTAACAAGCAAGGACAAGGCGATCGTCACACTTCAGTATCACTGGGTAAAAAACCTGATATAGCTGACTGGTTTTATATTCCTTTTTGGAAACCTTCTTTACCTCCTTTACAACTCCAACATCAAGAATTAGCATCTCAAAAATTTTGCACTTTGGTGTTTATCGATGAATGTGGCTTGGGTAGCAAGTTGGTCAAACAATTAGAAACACAAAACCAGGATGTAATTACTGTAAAACTTGGGGAAAACTTTACCCTACTAAATAAGTCTCAATATACTATCAATCCGGAAAATAATCATGATTACGATCTTCTAATCCAGGAGCTTTTCAAACACAACAAGTTCCCAAAAACCATTGTTCATTTATGGAGTGTCACACCTAGTATTGACCAAGACTTAGCAATTGAACAACTTAATAAAGCTCAAACAATAGGATTTTACAGTCTCCTATTTCTTGCCCAAGCTTTGGGAAGACAAGAAACTACTGATGAAGTAAAAATCACAGTTATTTCTAACGACCTACACTCAGTGACTGGAACTGAAATGCTTTGTCCAGAGAAAGCCACTTTGCTCGGACCAATTAAAGTTATTTCCCAAGAATATTCAAATATTAATTGTCGTAGTATTGATGTTATCCTACCCCCCAAAGGCAGTTGGCAAGAAGAAACACTTGTAGAAAAAATACTGGCAGAACTAACGGTTTCTGATTCCCAAAAGCTAATTGCTTATCGAGGTTTGAATCGTTGGGTGCAAACTTTTGAACCAGTGCGCTTCGATCAAGCTAATATCGAAAAGCCTCGACTAAGAGAAAAAGGAGTCTATTTAATTACAGGTGGACTCGGAGGTATCGGACTTGTTTTGGCAGAACACTTAGCTCGAAGTGTACAAGCAAAACTAGTGTTGATAGGACGTTCTAGTTTGCCAAAAAAAGATGAGTGGCAAAAATGGCTCACTACTCATGATGAGACTGATAGCACTAGCTGCAAAATTCGCAAAGTTCAAGAACTCGAAGACTTAGGTGCAGAAGTTTTGATGATCAGTGCTGATGTGAGCAACATAGAACAAATGCGAAGTGCTATTGCTCAAGCTCAACAACAATTTGGTCAACTCAATGGTGTTATTCACGCTGCTGGAGTTTCTGGAGGGGGTGTAATTCAGCGAAAAACTCAAGCAGAAGCAGAAAGTATTCTGGCTCCCAAAGTCAAGGGGACAATAGTTATTGATGCAATTGTCAAAGACATTCACTTAGATTTCCTGATTCTAGCATCATCAAAAAGCTCAATTTTAGGGGAATTTGGACAGGTAGACTATTGTGGAGCAAATTCTTTTCTTGATGCCTTTGCTCATTGTAATGCTTCAAAAAAGGGCAGATTCACTACAAGTATCAACTGGGATGCTTGGCAAGAAGTTGGGATGGCGGCAAACACAGAGTTGCCCCAAAGACTCCAACAATTGCGAATAGAAAATCTTCAACAAGGTATATTGCCGGATGAAGGTGTAGATGCTTTTCTACGCATTTTAGGAAATACAATGCCTCAAATTGTAGTATCTACCTCTGACTTATTGGACACACTAAAACAGTACAATTCTTACAACGAAACACAAGTCCTAGAATTTTTAGAGACTGTCAATCCATCCTACTCCAAATATCCCCGACCTGAACTAAGTAATGATTATGTTGCTCCTCGAAATGAAATTGAGCAAAAAATTGCCAATATCTGGCAAAATATTCTGGGAATTGAACTGATAGGAATCTATGATAACTTCTTTGAAGTTGGCGGTGATTCTCTTATAGGGATTCAAGTTATTGCAACCTTAAATAAGGAATTTAATGCAAAGATTTCTGTTGCCAAACTTTATGAATGTCCGAACATTGGCTCTATGGCAAAGACTTTTAGTCCTGAAGAACCCCAGAAAAATACTTTTGAACAAAGACTAAGCCGAGGACAGAGAAGAAGGCAGATAAAAATGCAAAGTAACTAAAAAAATTTAATTTAATTTGTCTGGTTTAAGAAAATATGATTACTCAAATAAAACAAGAACAAACAGCAAATCTAGATATAGCAATAGTGGGAATGTCCGGTCGCTTCCCTGGTGCAAAAAACCTTGATGAATTTTGGCATAATCTTCAAAATGGAGTTGAGTCTATTTCCTTTTTATCAAATCATGACTTAATAGATTTAAATTTGGAAGAGGAAGTTATAAACAACACCAATTATGTTAAAGCAGCACCTGTACTAGAAGATATTGAGTATTTTGATGCTAGGTTCTTTGGTTGCAGCCCTAGAGAAGCTGAAGTAATGGACCCGCAAAATCGCCTTTTCATGGAATGTGCCTGGTCAGCTCTTGAAAACGCTGGATATGATCCAGAAACTTATAAAGGTTTGATTGGGGTTTACGCTGGTGTAAGTACAAATAGTTACTTTTTTCACAATATATATCAAAACGTTAATTTAATAAATATTTCTACTAACTATACTCTGAATAAAGATTTTTTGACCACAAATATTTCTTATAAATTAAATTTAAAAGGGCCAAGTGTAGGTATCCAAACTTATTGTTCTACTTCATTAGTTGCTGTACATTTAGCCTGCAAAAGTCTACTTGATGAAGAGTGTGATATTGCTTTAGCAGGTGGGGTGACGATTGTAGTTCCACAAAAGTCAGGTTACTTCTATCAAGAAGACGGAATTTTGTCTCCTGATGGTCATTGTCGAGCCTTTGATGCTAAAGCACAGGGTACTATTTTCGGCAGTGGACTTGGAATAGTCGTCTTAAAAAGATTAAAAGATGCTATTGCAGATAAAGATTATATTCATGCAGTTATTAAAGGTTCAGCAATCAACAATGATGGTTCCTTAAAAGTTAGCTATACAGCACCTAGTGTAAATGGCCAGGCTGAAGTTGTTGTAGAGGCTCTGGCAAATGCTGGAATTAATGCTGATGATATTTCTTATATAGAAACTCATGGAACTGGAACTGCTACTGGAGATCCGGTGGAAGTTGCGGCGCTCACTAAAGCTTTTCGTGCTTTTACACAAAGAAATAGCTTTTGTGCTATCGGTTCAGTAAAACCAAATATCGGACATCTAGATATAGCATCTGGTATAGCAAGTCTAATCAAAACTGTTTTAGCATTGAAATATAAACAAATACCTCCTAGCTTAAATTTTGAAGCTCCCAATCCTGAAATTGATTTTGCAAATAGTCCCTTCTATGTCAATACTAAACTTACCGAGTGGAAAGCTAATAATATTCCCCGCCGAGCCGGAATTAGTTCCTTAGGTTTTGGTGGAACTAATGCCCATATAATTTTGGAAGAAGCTCCTAAAATTGAATATTTTGATGATTATAGACCTTGGCAATTAATATTAGTATCAACCAAAACTAGCTCAGCACTTGAAACTGCAACTAAAAATTTGGTTGGCTATTTAAAACAATATCCAGACATAAATCTAGCTAATGTGGCTCATACTCTACAAGTGGGTCGTAGAGCTTTTAACTATCGCCAAATGTTGGTGTGCCAGAACATTAAAGATGCTGTAATTGCTCTGGAAACACAAGACCAACAACGGGTTTTTAGTGCATATCAGGAGCATAGACAACAGCCAGTCATCTTCATGTTTTCGGGACAAGGCTCACAATATGTAAACATGGGTCGGGAACTATATGAAGTAGAACCGACGTTTAAAAAACATGTAGATACTTGCGCTGTGATTTTGCAACCTCACCTCGGTCTTGATATCCGCTCCCTACTTTACCCCAGCGAACAAGATACCGAAACTGCTGCAAAGCAACTACAACAAACAGCCCTCACCCAAAGCGCGTTATTTGTTACAGAGTACGCCTTAGCTCAGTTATTGATGTCATGGGGGATACATCCAGAAGCGATGATTGGTCATAGTATTGGGGAATATGTCGCAGCGACTATTGCAGGTATATTTTCCCTAAAAGATGCCCTATTGATTGTGGCAAAAAGGGGAGAGTTAATGCAACAAGTACCCCCAGGAAGTATGCTGGCAATTAGGCTTCCAGAAAAAGATGTGCAGTTGCTGTTGGAATCAGAGACGTTGTATAAAAATTCTCTTCAAATAGCAGCAATTAACAGCTCATCTTCGTGTGTTGTTTCTGGAGCAAACGAGGCAGTTGCTATACTAAAAAATCAATTATCCTCTCAACAAGTTGAATGTCAACTGTTACATACATCTCATGCGTTCCATTCCCAAATGATGGAACCAATACTAGAAGCATTTATTGAGGCTGTAAAAAAAGTCAAACTGAATCCACCACGCATTCGTTTTATTTCTAATGTTACTGGTAATTGGATTACAGATGAACAAGCCACAAATCCTAATTACTGGAGTCAACATTTACGAGAAACTGTGAGGTTTTCAGATGGAATATCGCAACTGTTAAAGCAGTTTGAAGGTGTTTTTCTGGAGGTGGGACCGGGACGAACTTTAAGCACGATTACGACACAGCATTTAGATAAAAATGCTAAACAACAGGTATTGACTTCATTACGCCATGTTACAGAGCAACAATCAGATGTTAGCTTTTTGTTGCAGACATTAGGTCGGTTGTGGCTTTCTGGTGTCGAGATTGACTGGTCAGGATTTTATACCCACGAGCAGCGTCATCGTCTACCTTTGCCTACCTATCCTTTTGAGCGACAAAGATACTGGATTGATGCTAAATCCCCATCGCCTTCTTTAAATAGTAAGTCAGTAAAATTAGATAATAAACAAGATATCACTGACTGGTTTTATGTTCCTTCATGGAAACGCTCTGTGCTGCTTAATTCATCCTCTGATCAAATAGAATCTACACAAGATAAGTGGCTATTTTTTATTGATGACTTGGGAATTGGTGAAAAACTAATTAATGCGTTGAACAATCAAGGTAAAAATGTCATTACGGTTAAACAGGGAGAAAAGTTTAGTCAACTAAGTGATGGTGTTTATACAATTAATCCATATAGATGCGAAGACTATGATACTTTGTTTAAAAAATTAATTTTATTCGGTAAACTTCCCCAAAATATTGCTTATTTATGGAGCATTAACAAACCAGAAAATCGTCAATCTAGAAAATATTTAGAATTCAACAGTCTGCTGTTTTTAACGCAGAGCCTTAGTAAGCTCAAAAATAGCGATGGGCTACGCCCCGCCCGAGGTGATCGCACTGCCATTATAGATAATAACTTACAACTTTGGGTTATATCGAACAACATTCAAGAGGTCAATGGTAATGAAAAACTAGACCCAGAAAAAGCAACAATATTAGGTTTATGTAAAGTTATTCCTCAAGAATATCCTAATATTACCTGTCGGTGTATTGATATTGCCTTAACAAATCATCAAGGTTCTGAGGATAGAGAGGGAAATTATAACAGTAATATTATTGACCAACTTTTAAGCGAGTTCATGGCTCTATCCTCAGACTTGATTGTTGCTTATCGTGATTTCTACCGTTGGGTACAAATATTTGAACCAGTTCGCTTAGAGTCAGTAGTTGAAGAAAAAACACTGTTAAGAAAACAGGGTATTTACCTGTTTCCTAGTGGATTAGAAAGTATTGAAGTTGTGCTTGCAGAATATTTAGCAAAATCTCTACAAGCAAAACTCATATTTATCGAGGATTTAGATTTTCCAGAAAAGGATGATTTCTCGCAATGGCTCAAAGCTCACACTCCAGAAGATGAAGTGAGTTACAAAATCCAAAAATTACTAGCATTAGAGGAATTAAGTGCAAAAGTTACGGTGGTACGTTCAGATATAACTAATTATGAACAAATGCGCCACAGTCTTGCACCTGAGAATATTGGTCAAATTCATGGGGTTATCTATTCAACTGGAATCAAGCGTGAAAATATATTTAGTTCGATTCCAGAAATTGGTAATATAGAATTGGAAAACCTATTTGACTCCCAACATCATCAGATTACTGTATTAGAACAAGTATTACAGAATAGAAAATTAGATTTTTGTGTCGTTTTTTCTTCTTTATCTTCCATTATAGGAGGATTTGGGTTAGGTTTATATTCAGCAACTAATCATTTCATAGATACCTTTACTAACCGACACAACCGAACTCATTCTTTGCCGTGGTATACTCTAAATTGGGACAAATTACAACTGAGTCCAACCCAAGAAGAAAAAGTATTGGAACAAGTATCTGGGGTAGAATTAGCCATTACTCCAGGAGAAATTGTAAAAGTATTTAAACGAATATTTTCTCTAGATAAAGGAACTCAGGTCGTTGTTTCCACGGTAGACTTTAAAGCTAGGTGCGAGCATACATTTGACCTCGACTCTCAACCAGATTCAAAATCTTCCTCTCAAATAGACTCATCCTCGCGCTACTCCAGACCTAACCTTAGTAATTCCTATGTTGCTTCGACAAATGAGTTGGAAAAACAAATTACGGAAATATGGCAAGAGGTACTTGGAATTGCAGAAATTGGTATTTATGACAACTTCTATGAGTTAGGAGGAGACTCCCTCATTGCAACTCAACTAGTTTCTCGATTGCGAGAAAAATTTCCTGTAGAATTACCACTGCGCGACCTTTTACTAGAAGCAATGATACCAGTCAAACAGGCAGAAATGATTGAGCAACTTCTGCTGGAAAAAATTGAGGAGTTATCAGAGGAAGAGGTAGAACTGCTTTTGGCTAATCGTGCAGATATTGACCTTTAGAAACTGTAAAAGGCGAGGCAGTCCTTGAATTATTATGAGCTTGTATACGAGTTGCTTTTTTTCTCACTTTTGCAAATGAATTGATTTGAAACCTTTACTTAGAAATAGGAAAAACAGTTTATGTCTTTAGCAAGTAATCCTGTTATGTCTTTAGCCAGCAATCCTCCAAATTATGATCCGATTGCTCGCTTACAGAACGAATTCAAAAATAAAAGTCAATTTATAGTGGAGGATGTAATACCTTGTTTAGAGCAAATATTGTTTCCATATCTTTCTAAAGAAGCGCGTATTCTCGACCTTGGTTGCGGTTGTGGAGATTTAGTGCAACAGCTTCACCTTAAAGGGTATCAAATGACTGGGCTTGATGCTTCTGAAGGACTATTGCGCTATGCCCGAACAAACGCACCTGAAAGTGAATTTATTTTTGGTGATATACGCAACTTAGAGTTACCATCCAGCTTCAATGCTATTGTTTCAATGGATCTTTTACTTTTCATCCTAAACAATGAAGACTTGACAACCGTCTTCCGAAACGCATATGCAGCACTACAGGACAATGGTCTGTTTGTGTTCACGATAACGTTAGTAGAATTGATGTATAAGCTTGCTCAAGAAAGATATTTTAATCATATCTATGTCAATGATGAATGCGCTTTTCTTGAGTTATTCTACTACAAACCAGAAGAAAGAATGTGGGAAATCAAAGTCACCGGGTTTGAATTGGTAGACAAAACTTGGAAGCGTTCAGACACTACTTGGCTAAGAAAAGATCACTTATTATCAGATGTTCAGTCAGCTTTAGAAAATGTGGGCTTTACAGAAATTAGTCATTTTGAACTTGGAGAGGGAACAGGTAGTGCTTGCTTTGTTTGTCGTAAGTAAGTCGGCGCAATTAAAGTAACTACTGGGGCTGCCATTTGTCATTGGTAAAGGTTATAAGCCTATTTACATTAAACGTCTTTAAGAGGGTAGTAAAATTACGAAATTTTTTGGTCTAATAGAAGTTAATAAACTCACAAAATTACCCTCCTCAAGAATTAGGTCACGGCACTTAAATTCTGATTAATAATTATCTAGCTACAAAAGAAACAGTTGCAGTTAGTGAGTCTTCAGATAACTTTTAACAATGAATAAACAACACTCTAATTTATCACCTGCGAAAAAAGCTCTTCTAGAAAAATGGAAGGGAGGAAAATTTAAAGCTGATACTATTCCCAAACGTCAAATCTCTGAGAATATCCCTTTATCTTTCTCCCAACAAAGACTATGGTTTATTGACCAACTTTATCACGGTAGTTCGTTCTACAATATTCCCATCGCTTTTCACATCACAGGAAAGCTTAATATTAGAGTACTTCAGCAAAGTCTGAATGAAATTCTTAAGCGTCATGAAGTTTGGCGCACAACTTTTACAGTTGTAAATGGAGAGCCAGTACAGGATATTGTACCCCAATTAACTTGGGATTTACCCATTATTAATCTTGAGCATTTGTCTGGTAAAGATTGGGAATCAGAGGTTAAACAACTTGTAGCAGAGTCAGCAAAAAAACCTTTTAATTTAGCTAAAGGACTTTTAGTCAGAGCAACTTT
>NZ_JAVRCK010000101.1:0-29999 GCF_034530815.1 Nostoc sp. DedSLP03 | reverse complement strand
GAGAAAACATATTTCTTGTTTTTCTTGGAATAATTTATTCTTTGGAAATCCCTTATATTAACGTGCTGTTCATTTAGCGAACAGTAAATACCCGGATGTTTGTGATACTTACTTGATGATTTATAATCTTCCAAAACTAGAATTTCGGAATTACAAATAGGACAATAAAACCTAATCCCTTGAGAGTAAAGTTCAAAAGCTCTACTAGTACTATGTATTTGTTCATCGTACCTAACATAATTAGGCTGATCTGAATATTTTGACATTTGCTCTCCATTGTTATTTACTGTTTATTTATGGGAATAGATTTTTCCCTTCATCAAGTCCTTGATATTCTTCTGTATTAATGATAATTTCCCATAAAGTTTTACGCTCTTCCAAAGTTGTTCGTCGCTTACTTCTATAAAGAAACTCACGTCCAAAGGCCAAATATTCTTCATATAGGGTGTTTTGAAAAATTGTTTATCTTCTTTGTACATGAACGACTCATGTATCATAGTTGAGATTGCTTGATCAGTTATGGCAAGAGTGTTGGACGGCTGACCCTTATGGTTCTCGGTGGATGCCGCTAACAAGTGCTTTGGGGTATAGTACTTTTATCTCTGCGAAGAAAATTCTAGCTGAAAGCGGACTGTTCATTTTTAAGCCCGACAAATCTATACAGGATGGCCGGGAGACTATTGCTTGGATGGTGAAGAATTTACATGGCAGCCGGATGAAGGAATTTTGGGAGAAAGCTAATTCTCTTAATCAGCAACCAAATTCTGAAAAACGAGAATCAAATGCTGAGATTTCAGAGATAGATGCTGGCTCTGAAGAAATGGGTGCTTCGTATACAGCATCTATTTCAGGTCAAAGTCAGTCAGAACAGGGGTTTCAGAAACCTTCACGAACTACTCAGGAACAGTTAACGAACTCTTCAAAAGAGTTCGTTAACTATTTTCCGCCGTGCCTGTGCCAAATCCTGAAAAATGGTCACATGAGGCGATAGTTGCAAGGTCAAATATACGACCGGAGCGTATGCAGAAACTGAAAGCTGCAGGAAATTCGGGGCAGAATCCGGGGTTTGAGTTCTTGCAGGAGTGTTGGGATGATCCGGCTTTGCAGATTGTGATCAAGAAGTTGTTGGCGAAGTTTCCGCAGTGGGGCATTGTGGTTGTTGATGGGGTACTAGTGAAGTGGAATGACTAGCGATGCCTACGGCAACCGTTTCAGCAATCGCACTTCAACTGCTAGCATATTAAAAATGTTTAAGTCCTGATAACAGGATTTTTTAATTCACATTAAGCGTGAATCTATTTTTGCCAGACTATTAGGATATCCAATTTCTTCAATATCTTGTGCTAGCATCTGTAAAGAAATATCTGGATTTAATTCTGAAACTAGGCTTTGCGTTAAGTGACAATGTTTATATACTTGATCGACAGCATTCACACTAATTTTTTGCTCATAGTAACTCTCTGCCCAAGTTTGGTAAGTTAAAGGATTACCGTCTAAGATACTAAGCAATTCTTTTGAACCGTCTGGGTTATCACTTTCAGGAAATTTAAGTACACCTCGCTTCCATGTCGCATCTTGAAAGGAGCGCCATATACAGAATGTTGTTTCATTAATTAAAAATGCTGGCTCTTTTAAATATACTGCAAGAGGTTCTGGAACTTGATCTAAAACGTTAGGCCACACTTGCCCCAAATCATTTATATAGGGGCTCATCGGAGATTCATGTGCGAATCCCTTCACTATAGCTCCTATCTGGGTAAAAACTAGGAATATGTGATCTCCTGAACCATTAAGCATTGTAGCTATTGAAACTTCAGTGTTCCAGTGTGAGTTGAAAGAATAGTATCTAAATTCCCAATCAGGGCTTATAATTGCATCTAGCATTGCTAGCGATTGGGTTAGAGCTTTAAGATTATTAATATTGGGGAAGAGAGACAGGTCTTTAGTGGATATCATTAAATTGACTCTTATAAAATAATCATTAAGGAAAATACATATATTTAGAAAAAGCTGATACTTAGTATACCACTATTAACTTTAAGTTAAAATAAGATAGTTTTTTCTTAAAATAAATAATTCATAATTAATAATCCAAATATTTATCTTTTTTACATTTATTAAAGTAATTACATTACAAACATATGAACAAAAACAACTCAACTTGGCTGTTTGAAGATCCTCCAAATGTTGCTGTTATTACATCAACAGACATCCTTCAGGGTGGGAAACCTATTCTTTTCGTTTCACATGATAGTGACGATGGAGCATGGCAGTTTCACACATCTGAAAATGTGTCCATTGATAATGCAATGACAGTAGCTCTAGCAAGGATAGTAGCTTTAGATCCTTCTATACAGGAATTAGCTGACTTACCTTTAGGTTGGATAGCTGTGCGTCAAGAGGTTAAGCATTCGTGGATCAGAATTGACCAAACACAAAGCTAGCAATCCTACATAATTTTCACGATTTTTTAAGGATGGCTATTTAGACTCTTGCGCTAATATTTAAGATAGCCCTGTTTTGTCACTCTAGTAGTCTACCTAGTAAAGTTTGGTAGGTTAAATCTGGATATAAACGCTGCATTTTTTTACGTGCATCCTTGGTTTTAAAGCTCCAATGGACACTTGTTTGTTCTTGATTACGTTGTTCTCCCAAGCAGCGATTTCAGAAGTTAATGTTTCTGTATCAGGAATACGTCGTTCTAAACATTGACGAGATAAGCTGCTTTCCTTGCACTATCTACTTTTTTACCTCATTTAGTCTTGTCTTTATTGCTATTAGATATTGAACGGCTTCGACCCTTAGCACTTCGACAATCAATCTCCTACCACAACTCAATTTGTGAATAGTGTGATTTTACCCCCTGCGTGACCAAATTTTAAACCATAACGTGACCATAAGTTAACGTAATTTCAAGCTTTTGAGCCAATCAATAACTTAGCTTTGTGAATCAAATTATGTCCGTGTGTTTTAAATGTGAACCATAATACGACCAAAAGTTTTATTTTTAGACTTGGTAAAAAATGCCGAGCAAGACACACTAATTTAGTCGAAAATTTTAAACTTTCGGTCAAAATATAATTCAAAATGTCCACAATATGGTTCAAAAATATGTTTCGCCAAAAATTGAGTGATAAAGCGATCGCCTGAAATCTGAATTTTTATTTCTCTCCCATCACGGTACGGTACAAATGAACTATTTGACCATGTTCCCTGCTGTAATTAAGTTTTGAGTTTTTTGAACTCCATTTATAGCTTTGAACTATATGTTGTCCTAGTACAAAGTGAAGTATTTCGTGACCGTTTGGCTAAATTATCGTTCAAATCACAAATAGTTGGTCAGACGATTTAGGGATATTTATTTGACTTCGCTCTATTTCGTGCTCTTGATATAACTTTGGCATTTTTATAGCTATTAGTGCCAGGGGATACGCTAGGATCAGCGGGATTTTTGGGGATAATGTGGTCAACTTGAGCTTCATTTGATGCAGGAGTAACCCCTTTCTTGCTCTTTTGAGGTGAAATTAATATTTCTCCTGTTTCGTCATCTCGCAGAACTCCACCATTCCTCTTACGATTCTCTTCATAAATCTTCTTTTTTTGAGCAGATGTGAAATCTTTACCAGGTGCAACATTGGGTAAGTCTGGAAGATGATCATAAGAGCCAGAGCTATCCCATGTTCCATCTGTATCACCTGAACTACCAGATACATCGTCTGTATCGCCTGAAAGTTCATCTTCCGACGCATGAAATATTCGGCGTACTAAATCAGTATTTTGTGTGAGTTTGTATATACTACCCACTAGTCCGATAGCAGCTAAAATCCCTCCAATTTTCTCAGCAAGAGTAAATCCTTGTAAAGAGAAATCAAACAGTCCAGTAGGATCAACTCCATTGACAGGATTTGCGTGAGTATAGAAATACTTATTTAATGTTAAAGGCTCAAGCAATCTGCCTTCATAGTCATCTTTTCTGATAAATCTTCCAGTATCCGTATCATAGTATCTTGCCCGGTTATAATAGTCTCCCAAGGCTTTATCGAACTGTTCTCCAGCAAACAGATACTTATTCTCTACCTCACCAGTAGAATTAATTAATTCTCCATAAGCCTCATAATTGTACGCATTAAAAGCACTACCATTTGCATCAGTCAGTATTCGTGTACTACCCAACCCATCAACATGATAGTAATTACGACTGTTACCCTGTTCCTGAGCAATCAAATCATTGCCATAGACATACTCCACCTGTACAGCACCGCTAGGAGAATATTCTTCTAAAACTTGTGCATACGGCTGCATTTCATCAATTAAGTACCGCGTCTCAACTCCATCAATCATTGCTGCAACTCGAATACCTCTGTCGTTGTAGCGATACTGCATTGATTGCTGTGTTGCCCCATTAGCATCTTCCATTGCTGCCGCAATCAATCGATTTTCGTAGTCCCAAGTGTATTCAGTTGTAATGCCATTTTCAGTCTTCGTTAAAGTATTGCCATTATTGTCATAGGTATAACTAGCAATTATTTGCTGATTAACAGTCTCATTTAACAATCGGTCATTGGCATCGTAGGTATAATTTATAACTGTTGTAGTACTGTTGACAGTTTCACTCTTGGTTTTGCGGTTGCCTACTATATCATAAATGTAGTCATAAACTCGATTACCATTGACAGAATCAGTGATTTTTTCTTCAGTCAACCGATACAAATCATCGTAAATGTAATCAACAGTACGACCATCCTGTTCAACAACTTTGGTGCGGTTGCCTACTTTGTCCAGGGTATAACTGTAGCTAGAGAGAATGGTGTCACCCTTATGATTTTCCAAATACTTCAATCGATTGAGGTCATCATAAGAACGAATTTCCTGCGTACCATTAGCCAATGTAGTACGTACCAAATTGTTTACTGCATCATAGTCATAATCTGCTGTGATAACCCCGCCCTCAATTACTTGGTCAAGGCGGTTACGAACATCAAATGTGTAGTTTACTGTACCTGAAGCTGTAGTGACTGAAGTGCGATTACTTGCAGCATCGTAAGTATACTCAATCTTGTGTCCATCTGGGTCAGTACGTTTGACTAAGCGATCGCGTTCGTCATAGTCATAATCATAGGTCGCAGTAGTTTGACCATTAGCATCAACAAACGTAATAACATCTTGCAACCCTACGGGTGTGTAAGTATACGTTACCTTAGACTCATCCTGGAACTGCTTCGAGGTCATCCAGTTCATGGGATCGTACTGATAGGTCGTAGTGTTGCGATTAAAGTCAGTATATGTCTTCAGATTACCTACAGCATCATAGGTCATATCTGACTGCTGATCCATTGGCAAAATTACTGCCGTGCGTCTTCCCACGCCGTCATATTCAAAGCTGGTTGTGTGCTGGTTAGCATCTGTTTGTGAAATCAGGTTTCCAACTTCGTTGTATCCGTATTCTGTCCAATCTTGAAGCGCATTCTTCACCCCAGTCAAACGACCTAACGCATCGTAACTATATTCAGTGCGCTTGCTGTTCTGGTCAATCATCGCAATGCGCCGACCTAAATTATCGTATTCACTGGTGGTGTAAGTTTTGTCGTTAAACTCAGTCTTAACTAATCGCCCCAAGTCATCATATTTATAGCTAGTGGTGTGCTTGAGCGCATCAGTTTCAGCAAGTCTCTGCCCTAGTTTGTCATAAGTGTAAGTAGTACGTGGATTATCATCAAGAGTATTAGGCGTATCATCAGCGAAAATTACCTGAGTTTGCCGACCATCAGCATCGTAGCGAAACTCTATGCGATTACCGCGTTCGTCAATTTGGGCTTTTACCAGACCATCGCTGTAATATTCGGTACGAGTTTTAGTATTGTCATCCCAATCATTCGGCGTTGAATCTGGATTGAGAGTTTTAATTAGCCTACCAACATCATCATAAACAAAACGTGTTTCCCGTCCAGCTTTATCAATGGTGGCAATTGTACGCCCAGCCTCATCATAACGGCTGATTTCCCGTAGGTTGTCATCTGGGTTGTCAGGTGTATTATCTGCGTAAATCGTTGCAACCAACTGACCTTTCTCATCGTATTTATACTCAGTCCGGTGCTGAAGTGCATCAATAATCGCAGTTTGATGACCTAATTTGTCATATTCATAAGTCATTGTATGATTTTCGGCATCGGTCATCGTTTTCATTCGACCGTTGTCATCATACGTCCAGGTTGTTACTAAAGTCCTTATACCTGTCGCAGTTGTCATTTGACGAGTTTCAGTCAGCTTGTCACCATTGGCATTGTAAGTATAAGCCGTAACATTGCCCAACGCATCTGTAACACTGGTGACATTGCCATTGTCATCATAATCGAATTCTATGACTTTCCCGTTAGCATCTGTAACAGACCGGAGTTGACCTCTGAGGTCGTAGTCATAACCAGTAGTGTTACCAAGAGCATTAGTAGTTGAACGAAGATTACCACTTCTACTGTAGACATTAGTTGTCGTGCGACCCAAGGCATCAGTCTCAGTCAGTAGGCGGCTCTTATCGCCATAAGTGTAGCGTGTAATGTTACCTAATGCGTCTTCTTGAGTTAGCTGATTGCCAAGGCTATCGTAGGTGTACTTAGTGGTAAAACCATTTGGACCAGAACGGTCTGAAATTACTGTTTCTTCAAGAACATAGTTGTTATCATCGTACTTGCGCTTAGTTATTTGCCCTTCTGCATCAATCTCAGTCAGAATGTTGCCACGAGCGTCGTATTCGTAAACTGTGGCATGACCGAGTTGGTCTAGTACAGTTTGCCTAGAATTATTCGGGTCATAGGACATTTCCACCTTCTGACCGTTAACATCTTCCAGATACTTGAGCCGCCCGTCATCCCCGTACTCGTTCTTAACACCAGTCCTGCCCAAGGGGTCAATGATTTTGTCCAAGTAGTGCTTACGCTCTTGGTCATACTCCATCTGCGTAGTGTTACCTTCCCGGTCGGTTACGCTGACCAAATCACCCTGAGCGTTGTACCCATAATGAATTTGCTTACCAGCCGGATCTGTTACAGTAGCGATTCTGCCCTGCGCGTCCCGCCCAAAGGTTATCTTTTGCCCTGTAGAGCTAGTGATATCCGCATCAGTATAGGTTAACGTATTACCGTTAGTATCCGTAACTGTCAACAAATCGCCCGTAGCAGCATCAATCTGGTAAACAATGCCCTCTTTGGTAGTCAGCGTATAAACACCACCATAGTAACTATCCGCAGGGTTATAAGCACTGCCACCTAGTCCGTAGTACTGATTAGTACCAGCGCCATGAATAATGCGGGTGTTTTGAACGGTAAGCGTATCGGTTATGCCAGCATCAGCCACAAAGGAGGGGTGATAGATATTGGGGTCAGAATCAACACTACCAGCACCCCTTAAATACTGAGAAAGGGGATCAATTCTGGGCTTAAACGTAAACCCTTCTCGTTTACCGCCAGGAAGGGTAATGTATACTTTAGTACCGTCCTTGAAGGGATTCTGACCCCCCAGTTCTGCAACTTCTCCACTGGGTTTGCCGACAGAAGTCCGCAAATCCGTATCCCTGAATTCCATGCGCCAGCCGTAACCGAAATCATCAGTAGTACCCGATGTCAAAGAATCATACGTGCGAGTCAGCGTGATGGGTATCCCTGTTACAGGAATCGACAAATCCGTGAACGACAGCTTAAAGTTACCGAGCTTCAATTCACCAGACACATTAACCGTGTCTTCTACAAAGCTGACGTTACCGCCCTTATCATGAGCTTCCAGGCGCAAAGTGTACGAATCATTTTCCAGTAAAGACGGGTCGAACTTACCCAGCACACCATCATTAACAGTGCTTGTGCCTCGGAAAATCTCTCTGAAATCGCTACTGCCAATGGGCGCAACCAAGAGACGATAGTAATCGAGGTTATCATCGCTGACCGTGCCTTTAATATCAACTGGGGCGGTGACTGTACCATTAGCGATCGCACCCAAGTTCAGACTGACATCGGGAGCGCTGACATCGCTAGTATCAATTACTGCTACATCGAATGTCGCTTGCCCAATATTACCTGCTGTATCTGTAGCGATCGCTTTAGCAGTAATCGTCCCAGCAGTGGTGGGTTTGAATGTCGCCATGCCATTACTATCCAGCACCACAGCATTACCGTTGATCAACAATTGCAGCCCAGCCAGCTTGGTATTATCCGTTGCCCGTGCCTGAAAAGTTATCGATTCGCCTAAATTAACCGAGTCATAACTAGCAATCAGTTTCACCTTGGGAGCAACAGTATCAGGAGTGACATTTAAGTTAAAAGTTTGTTGAGTATTAAAACCAGCCGAGTCAGAAACAGTGAGAGTGATAGGATGGGAGCCGACTTGGGCAGAAGTTGGTGTCCAACTTAAACGTCCCTGACTATCAAGAATCATCCCTAAATTTTGAGAAGCGGCATCTATTGAGTAAGTCAGGCGATCGCCCTGGGGGTCAAATGCAATAATATCGTAACGGTATAAAGTGTTAGGAATTGCAGTAGTTGGGGGAGTGGTAGATTGAATTATAGGTGGAGTAATCGTCTTAGCAATGAGAGTAAAGCCTTGGGCAGCACCAGAATTACCATCATCAGCACCAACAACCACTTGATAACTGCCAACCACAGGGTTAGCCCAAGTTAATAAACCCGTATTGGCATCAATGGTCATACCATCTGGAGCAGAAAGCAGCTTGTACGTAATAGTATTATTGTCAGCATCAGTGGCACTAACCTGATAATTATACGTATGATCAACAGCAGCGATAAATACCGGAGTTGAAGTAATGACCGGAGGATGATTAACAGGAGTAGTGCCAGCAATTAAAGTGTAGGTTTGGTTAGTGCTAGCACCAAGGTTATCAGTGGCAATAACTTGGATGTCGTATTTTCCAACTTGGTCTGCCGTGGGTGTCCACTGAATTAAGCCATCTTTGGTAATAGTCATCCCAGTTGGCTTACTACCCAAAGTGAATATTAGCGCATCATTTTCTAGGTCAGTTGCCAAAGCCTGATAACTGTAACCCTGTCCAACCCCAGCAATGGTAATCGGTGTAGAGACAAATTTCGGCGGACTATTAATGCCGTTAACATGGATTGTAAATTCTTGGACGTTGTAAGCACCGTAGATATCTGTTACTTGAACGCTAACTGTGGTATCGCCAATTTGATTAGCCGTTGGTTGCCAAACAATTGTCCCAGTTTGTTCATCAATTACCATACCTTGTGGAGGTGGCACAGTGTCAGAAACGAAACTCCATGTTAAGCGATCGCCATCTGAGTCAATTGCTGTAGGCTTGTAAATGTAAGTTCGCCCAAGTGAGGTAACTGTACTTGGTATAGAAGTGATTGTGGGAGGTAAGTTTGAGAGTTGATTGCTGACTTGAATTGTCCAGTTTTGGGTAGTAGTACCACCTTGTCCATCACTGACTTGTATGCTAACTGAATTGTTACCGAATTGACTAGCAGTTGGCTGCCAAACAAGAACTCCTTGATTTAAGGTCATACCCGCAGGTGCATTTACTAAGCTGAAGGTAAGCGGGTCGTTATCTGGGTCAGTTGCTTGTAAATTGTAGATGTAGGGGTTTTGGGTTCTTGTACTTGTGCGAGGTGTAGAGGTAAATACTGGTGAATGATTAACATGAGCATTCACAACAGTCAAGTTGACTGATTGCAAATTAGAATTACCAAAACTGTCTTGAACTTGAATGGAGAATTGTTGATTGCCCAATTGGTTAGCAGTGGGTATCCAAGTCAACAGTCCAGTACTGGCATTAATTAGTGCCCCGCTTGGTGGATTTATCAAGGAAAAGGTTACGGAGTCATTGTCGGGGTCGGTGGCAGTGGTTTGATATTGGAATGGTTTACCTACTTGCGGCTGGAGATTATTTGGAGATGTCGAAGTGAAGACAGGAGGATGATTATTTGGTACGAGTTGTACTTTAATATACTGTAGTGCTTGCCCTCCTTGACCATCTGTTGCACGTAGCAGGACGTTGAATTCTACGTGAGTAGGAGCATAAGCACCTCTACCAATAGCTGTGAGACGAGCTTGTTCAGCGTATAAATCTTGGTAGTATTTTTCAACTTGGGCAGAAGTGGGAGACCAAACGACAACGCCATCACGAGCATCTACAGCCATACCTTCTGGAGCAGTTATTAAGTCGTAGGTAACGATATCTGCGTCTGGGTCACGAGCGAAGGCATTGTAACGCAATTCTTGATTGGCTTTTAGTAGAGTAATAGCAGGTGGCGTAGTGACGAAAACAGGATCTTGATTGGGAGGAATAATGGTGGCTTGAGTTAAACCGAATAAATTACTCTTAGTTTCTCCGGCGACAGTGATTGTATCAGTCCACACATTTGTTGTAGGTGTGGTCATAGTGTAGCCGCTAGGTAGCAGTGTGCGGACTATATATGTACCCGGTAGCAGATTCTTGAAGCTAAAGTAGTATTTGCTGTTAGTATCTAAGCTATTGAGGATTTTATCCTGTTGGGTAATTTGATAAGATTCTCCTGGGTCTAGCTGAGAGTTGTTATTTTGGTCGAGGTAGACGGTAACGCCATTCATGAATGGTTCTTTGGCGTAGCGGTCATCAAAACCAGAGAAAATGTCTGTCAATTCGTTAATATCGACAACTTGAATTGCATTCGGGTCAAGTTCTTGTAAAGTTGAATATGTAGATGCCGAACCAATGGCAAAAGCATTAAGATTTCCACCCTTACTCAAAACGTCGTTTCTTAGTGTTTTTGCCACTGTTGGGTCTAGATAGCCGTAGCCATCCGACATATATATAACATTTGGCGTTCCTGGTAGTACGTTGATTAAGGTGTCAATTTTCTGCGCTACTTGAGTAAATTTGCTACTACCACCTGATGTGTAACTGTTGAGTATTTGTAAATAGTCGGGGATGGAGTTGTTATCGAGGTCAGCAAAAGCAGTAGTGTATGTAACTAGTCCAGTATGAGCAGCCGGATTCATGTCTTGAATAGTACCATCATTGGTAAAGGGGATGAAGCTAATTTTCACCTTGTCCCCACCACCCATTGCAATGATGGCATCAATTGTGGCTTGAATTGCTGCTTTTTCGGCGTCTAAAACGGTTTTGACATCTTTGTATTTGCCATTTCCGTGGAATGGGGCGATGGTACTACCGGAAACGTCAATGGCAAATACGATTGAAGGATTATCACCAGTAATTAGTTTAGAGTCGAGAAGTCCATTGGCATTGAGGTCATTAAAGACTGCACCTTGGATAGTGCCTAAGCTTTGGTAAATATCGACGCTGAAGGATTGAGAGTCTTTTCCACCCCGTTCGTCTGATACTTCCACTGTAAAATTGGCTTTGCTGCCTACAGCCACATTACTATCAGGGAACCAAAGTAACTCGCCTGTATCTTTGTTAATTAACGCACCTATAGGAGAGTTAACCAAACGATAAGATAGTTTGTCACCATCAGCATCAATTGCTTTTACTGAATAACGGTATGCATTGTCAGCTAAAGCAAAGCGGGTTTCAGGGTTACTGCTGATAACTGGGTTATGATCTTCTGGGTCTGCACCAACACGAATCTTGTAATTTTGCACATCAGTACCCCCCTTGCCGTCCTTAACACCAAGTTGGACTGAGAATACACCCAAAGCATCGGGGTCACTACTGCTTGTACCCCCTCCGCCTGGAGTTATAACAGTGTTGGCAGTGGGAGCATAAGAGAAGACGCGGAACTGGTAATTAATCTGGTTGGTATCGGGGCCACCTTCGATTTCTAGATAGTAATCTCCGGTTTCAGAAATCGTCACCGAAGCGTCAGTGCGGAGGTCATTGTTGAACAGTAATTGATTACCTGGATCGTAGAGTTTCCATCGGTAGTTACCATTCGGGGCATTGGTGGCAATGCTGTCGAAGAAGAGGTTGTCCCCAACATTCGCTTTGATTTTATAGATTGAGTCTAAACGTCCATCTGTGAGTGAATCGGCGATCGGTATGCCATAGTTAACAGATTGAACGTTAGCAGTTTCTAATACCTCGAAACTGTAAGGATTATTATCAGCGCCTGATATATTGCTAACAACTAAATGATACAAGTCATTTTGCGTCAAGGTGTAAAGGCTACTATCAGCCCAAACAGGTGGCTGCCAATAGTAACCCCCTGGATTATATTGCGTAAAGACTTGCCTACCACTGGAATCATACAAAGTATAATTAGTAGCTCCAGCCATGCCGTTGAGGAGAATCTTTAATCCGTTGACCCCTTGGAAGGTGTAAACTTTAGCCTCAGCATGATTAAGGGTACCAGTAACGGGGCTATCCATTTGTAAATAGTTGGTTCCAGGTCCCAAAGTCTTCGGCAGTTGCAACAACTGGAAGGTGGCTATAGTGGTACCACTATAGCCACCGTACACTTGCAGTTTGTAATCACCACTTTGAGTCAATACTATTGGTGCAGTACCATACCTTGGATCTTGTCCATTGAAAACATAAGTACCATCTGGATTCAGCAACCGCACCCCGAGATAGTAATTACCACTATTTCGATTTTGCTCATCTGTGCCATTGTACAGCAAAATCGTGCCCACAGAGGCAGTGAAGTTATAATCTTGATTAGCATTAACAGACAGAGTCTGCAATGTACCAAAACCAGAATTGGTTGTTGCAGCAGCAGAATTATCTGTCACGGTGAAGCTGTAATTGACAGGATTGCTACTGCTACCTACAATCGCCAAAGTGTACACACTGTTAGCAGGCAAAGTCACTTGGAAATTAGGACTACTAGCATTGGGGGCTGCCAAAACTGCACCACTAGCATCGTAAAGTACCCAGTTAGCACCATTCCAAGTTGTACTACCCAGATTAAAGTTAAGTGTTTGTCCGGCTTTGCCACTGTAAGAGTAAAAGTTAACGCTATTTCCCATCAGGCTACCGTTGGTAGTCGTGCCCACACTCAAAGCTGTGGCTACCGCCATGTCAGAAAAACGGAAACTGTAATTACCTGTGGTTGCCCTATCGCCATCAATTGCCAAGCGATAAGTCCCCGAATCAGTAAGTATGATTGGTATCCCATCCCGATCGAGAGTGTTGTCGAATAATTGAACTCCGTTAGGCGCAATTAACTTAGCATGGATGCCACTGCTACCAGTCAAGGCATCTAAGAACAAGTGTTGACCAACTGTGCCTGTAAAGGTATAGTCATCCCTTTCACCCGGCTTATTCAGGGCAGCTGTTACTGTGGTGCCCAAAGCTAAACTTGTGGTAGAAATCGGATCTGTATAAGCCGTGAAGCTGTAGCCCAGAGACGTAGCCCCATAACCACGTACTCCTAAAACGTAAGTGCCAGCAGTTGGCAGAATAATACTGAAATCGGGGCTAGAATAATTGGGTGCAGCGATCGCTTGATTATCCGCTCCATACAGTACCCAGTCAGCTAGACCATAAGGCCAATTTGTTGCTCCTAAGTGGAAGTAAAGACGTTCTCCTGATGTACCAGTGAATTGATAGAAGTCAGTTTCCGTACCAGGATCGAGAATAGCAGAAACAGACGTATCTAAAGTGAGGGTTGGTGCAGTATCAATATCTACTAAGCGGAAACTGTAATCGCCAGTAGTTTCTCCAGAACCGTCGATGACCAAACGGTAATTGCCGGATTCACGCAAGAAGAAAGGAGAAATATCGTTAGCCAAGTTACCATCAGCAACAATTACGCCACTGGGACTGTAGAGTTTGGCTGTAATTTGACTTATACCTGTTAATCGATCCCAGTATAGGCGTTGACCAGAACGAGCAGTGAACGTATACGTGTCGAATTCACCCTTCTCAATTAGGTTACTACTGACAGTGCTACCCAAAGTGTAAGCAGTTGTTCGCAAGTTGGGTGCAGCAATGCGGAATTTGTAATTGGGATTGCCAGAATTGTTAGCTGACTCGATTAAGAAATAGTCACCTGTAGATGGTAGCGCTAGTTCCTGATCGGCGTAAATATAATTGCTAGTAATGTACTGACCGCCTGGGCCATAGAGATTCCAGTAATTATTGTAATCTCCTGCTTGCTGGTCGATGTAAATATACTGCCCTTGAGTCCCACTAAAGCGATAGGTATAACTTTCTTTACCTGAAAACGTACCACTGACCGTGGTATCTAAGGTATAAGGTGTGGCATCGGCTTTATCTAAAAGACGGAAGCTGTAATCGCCTGTATTGGCTCCATCACCATCAATGACTAACTTGTAAGTACCTGACTCTTTGAGAGTGTAGCCACTATCAGGGCCAAAATCTTGATAAAGACGACCATCCTTAACATCAATACCACTGGGAGAAATCAGCCGGACAGTAAAACCTGGATCATTGTAATTAAGTCCGTCAAAGAATAATTGTTGACCAAATGTACCAATAAAGGTGTAAGTATCATTTTCTCCAGGTTTACTAATCGTACCGTTGACCGTGCTACCCAAAGTGTAAGCAGTAGTCGGCAGAGATGGCGTGGCAATGCGGAATTTGTAATTGGGATTGCCAGAATTGTTAGCTGACTCGACTAAGAAATAGTCACCTGTAGATGGTAGCGCTAGTTCCTGATCGGCGTAAATATAATTGCTAGTAATGTACTGACCGCCTGGGCCATAGAGATTCCAGTAATTATTGTAATCTCCTGCTTGCTGGTCGATGTAAATATACTGCCCTTGAGTCCCACTAAAGCGATAGGTATAACTTTCTTTACCTGAAAACGTACCACTGACCGTGGTATCTAAGGTATAAGGTGTGGCATCGGCTTTATCTAAAAGACGGAAGCTGTAATCGCCTGTATTGGCTCCATCACCATCAATGACTAACTTGTAAGTACCTGACTCTTTGAGAGTGTAGCCACTATCAGGGCCAAAATCTTGATAAAGACGACCATCCTTAACATCAATACCACTGGGAGAAATCAGCCGGACAGTAAAACCTGGATCATTGTAATTAAGTCCGTCAAAGAATAATTGTTGACCAAATGTACCAATAAAGGTGTAAGTATCATTTTCTCCAGGTTTACTAATCGTACCGTTGACCGTGCTACCCAAAGTGTAAGCAGTGCTTGGGAAACTTGGCGCACTAATGCGGAATAGGAAATTGGGGTCGCCAAGGCCATTGCTCGATTCCACAAACAAGTAATCACCAGTAGATGGTAATGCTAGTTCTTGGTCTTTAGTATAAGAGTAGATATTAGGCCCAGTAATGTACTGACCTCCTGGGCCATAAAGTCCCCAACTGTAATAGCTATTCTCTATCTGATCGATGTAAATATACTGCCCTTGAGTGCCACTAAAGCGATAGGCATAGCTTTCTCTGCCTGAAAACGCGACACTGACACTAGTATCTAAGGTATAAGGTGTAGCATCAGCTTTGTCTAAAAGACGGAAACTGTAATCACCAGTATTAGCTCCATCACCGTCAATAATTAACTTGTAAGTACCTGACTCTTTGAGAGTGTAGCCACTATCAGGGCCAAAATCCTGATAAAGACGACCATTTCTAAGCTCAATACCACTAGGAGAAATCAGCCGAGCAGTAAAGCCTGGATCATAGTTACTGAGTCCGTCAAAGAATAATTGTTGACCAATTGTGCCAGTAAAAGTGTAAGTATCATTTTCTCCCGACTGGCTAATTGTACCGCTGACCGTACTGCCCACAGTGTAGGCAGTCGTCGTCAAAGTCGGCAAACTAATACGGAATTTGTAGTTAGGATTGCTACTTCCGTTACCTGACTCCACTAGCAAGTAGTCACCAGTAGATGGTAATACTATTTCTCGATCGTTGTAGTAAAAGTAAGGATTGAGAGTGCTGATGGGCTTACCTTCTGGGCTGTAAAGAGTCCAGTTGTAGTTCTGGTTTTCTAACTGGTACAGGTAAAGAAGCTGCCCTTGAGTAGCACTGAAGCGATAGGCATAACTTTCTGTGCCCGTGAAAGTGCCGCTTACTAGAGTATTTTGAGTATAAGGCGTAGCACCAGCTTTGTCTAAAAGACGGAAGCTGTAATCACCAGTATTGCCTCCATCACCGTCAATTACTAACTTGTAAGTACCCGACTCTTTGAGAGTGTAGCCACTATCAGGGCCAATATCTTGATAAAGACGACTATCCCTGACATCGATACCACTAGGAGAAATTAACCGAACAGTGAAACCCGGTTCATTGGTATTAAGTGCGTCGAAGAATAATTGCTGACCGAATATACCAGTGAAAGTGTAAGTATCATTTTCTCCAGGTTTGCTAATTGTACCATTGACTGTAGTACCCAAAGTATAGGCGGTCATCGGCAAGCTGGGTGCAGAGATACGGAATTTGTAGTTAGGGTCATAGCTTCCGTTGCCAGACTCTATTAGGAAGTAGTCACCTGTGGCTGGTAATACTACTTCTTTATCGTTGTATATTTCACTACTAGTAATGTATTGTCCTTCTGGTCCGTAAAGATCCCAATAGTTGTTTCCGTAATAAGTGTAACTGCCTGCCTGCTGGTCAATATAGATATACTGCCCTTGAGTACCACTGAAGCGATATGAGTAGCTTTCTTTCCCTGTAAAACTGCCACTGACTGTATCATCAAAAGTATAAGGCGTAGCTCCGGCTCGATCTAAAATGCGGAAAGAAGCACTGGTCGCTCCTGCTGAAGCATTAGAGAAAAGTAAATAGTAAGTCCCAACTTCTTGGAATGTTAATTTTCCAGGGACAGTACCCCAATCGCCACCAGCATCATTCCAGTCAACAACAGTTTGCCCGCTAGGAGAAATCAGTTTCCAAGAAACACCAGAATTAGCAGTTAAGCCATCGTAAAACAGTTGTTGAGCGACCGCACCTGTAAATTTGTAAGCTGTTGTCTGATATGCACTCAAATTTACGGTCGTGTTTGTATTCAATGTCACATTGGTGACTGTTCCCAAATCAAGTAGCTGATAAGCATAACTACCGTAATTATAACTACCGTTACCTACGTTCTGAAGCGTGTAGCTACCAGTTGTCGGTAGTATGAAAATACCGTTGTCATAAGTACTATTAATGTAAAAGACTTGGGTACCAGTAGGATCTAATAACTGAGTAGGAATCCCACCATAGTAATTGTTGGTTACTTGGGCATCAAAATAAACAAGCGTACCTGCATTTGCTGTGAGCGTTTGTTTACTAGATGTTGTACTCGTTCCTGTGTAGATTGTGCCAAAACCCTCATTGGTGACAGAAGTAGAGCTAATATCGTTTACCTGGACATTAAAATTGACTGCGCTATTAGCAAAATTCCGCACTGCCAATACATAAACTCCTGTCGTCGGCAAGGCTGTCTCAAAACCAACTCCCACATTATTTAAACTGGCAGAAGCAAAGATTTTCCCACCAGGGCCGTACAACACCCAATCAGCATTCGACACAGAAGTTAAATTGTTGAACTGGAGGCGCTGTCCGGCGCTGCCGTCAATCCGATATAACTGTACTTGATTTGCTGGTAAACTATTTGTGAAAGGTGTTGAGAGAGTTAGAGATGTAGCAGCATTTCCATCTGCTATACGGAAGCTATAAGGATCTGTGGATGCGTTTACTCCATCAATAACGAGCTTATAATTTCCACTTTCAACTAATGTGAAAGTCCCATAGTCTCCATCAGAGACTTGACGATCGAACAATTTAAAGCCACTGGGACTGTAGAGACTAGCTTCTGTAGTGTTGGAAACACTGCTGATAGCATCAAAGTACAACTGTTCTCCTGCTGTACCCGTGAATGTGTATGTATTGAAATCACCTTTTTTAAGAATCGAATCACTGACAACATTCGGTGTGATGTTACTACCCAGACTCAACGGCATCGTCGGCGTGTTGTCCGCGAAAATATGGAAATTGTAGTTAATTGAGGCGTTAGTATCTGTCCCTTGGCTACCTGCACCTTGAACTAGTAAAGTGTAGGTGTCTGTTCTAGATAAGGTCAACTCAAAGTCATTACTTAAGGGGCTAGCAGTAACGCGATTATTAGCAGAGTCATAAATGTACAAATTCCCAGATGCAGCCAACAGCGAATTTATGTAGAGATGCTGTCCGGCACTGCCATTAAATTGGTACAGCTGTGTTGATGAACCGGGAGTCAGCGTACCAGTGACATCACTATCTAGGGAAATAGCTGTTGCTTGACCGACATCTAGCATACTAAAGCTGTAAGCTCCTGTATTGCCTTCTGTAGTATCAAGCACTAGTTTATATGTCCCATTCTCATTTAAAGTGAAGGGCAAGGCATCTTGGTCAGTTAAATACCTATTGAAATATGTAATGCCGTTAGGACTGTAGAGAGTAGCTGTCTGTGTATAATAACCACCATCTTTGAGTACGTCAAAATATAGCCGTTGCCCTGCTGTACCCGTGAATGTGTATGTGTTGAAATCACCTTTTTTAAGAATCGAATCACTGACAACATTCGGTGTGATGTTACTACCCAGACTCAACGGCATCGTCGGCGTGTTGTCCGCGAAAATATGGAAATTGTAGTTAATTGAGGCGTTAGTATCTGTCCCTTGGCTACCTGCACCTTGAACTAGTAAAGTGTAGGTGTCTGTTCTAGATAAGGTCAACTCAAAGTCATTACTTAAGGGGCTAGCAGTAACGCGATTATTAGCAGAGTCATAAATGTACAAATTCCCAGATGCAGCCAACAGCGAATTTATGTAGAGATGCTGTCCGGCACTGCCATTAAATTGGTACAGCTGTGTTGATGAACCGGGAGTCAGCGTACCAGTGACATCACTATCTAGGGAAATAGTCGTTGCTTGACCGACATCTAGCATACTGAAGCTGTAAGCATTCGTATTTCCACCCACAGCATCAATTACTAACTTGTATGTGCCGTTTTCATTTAAAGTGAAAGGGAAGGCATCGCCGTCGGTTAAATACCTATTGAAATATGTGATGCCGCTTGGACTGTAGAGAGTAGCTGTATCTGTGTAATATCCACCATCTTTGAGTACATCAAAGTCTAATCGTTGCCCTGCTGTCGCAGTGAATGTATAAGTGTTGATATCACCTTTTTTTACAATCGAATCGCTGACAACATTCGGTGTGATGTTAGTACCAAAAGTTATAGCTGTGGTAGGTGTATTAGAATCAATGATGCGGAATTTATAATCAATGGGAGTGTTGCCATCCGTTCCCTGGCTACCTCCACCTTGTACAACCAGAGTGTAAGTATCTGTTTTGGATAAGGTTAGTTCAAAGTCATTTGCCAGCGCAGTCGCAGCAACACGATTATTGGCAGAGTCATAAATATACCAAGAACCTGCTGCACCTAAGAGCGAGTTCATGTAGAGATGCTGTCCGGTGGTGCCATTAAACTGGTAAAGTTGCGTTGATGAACCGGGAGTCAGCGTGCCATTGATATCAGTATCTAAGTTAATCGGCGTTGCTTGAGCTACATCCAGCATACTAAAGCTGTAAGCTCCTGTATTTCCCCCTATAGCATCAATTACCAACTTGTAAGTGCCATTTTCGTTTAAGGTAAAGGGGAAAACATCGCCATAGTTGAGGTAGTAGTTATCTAAGTACTTGATGCCGCTCGGACTGTAGAGGGTGGCTGTATCTGTGTAATATCCACCATCTTTGAGTACATCAAAGTCTATTCGTTGCCCTGCCGTCCCAGTGAATGTATAAGTGTTGATATCACCTTTTTTTACAATCGAGTCACTGACAACATTTGGTGTGGCATTAGTACCAAAGCTTATGGGTGTGGTAGGCGTGTTAGAATCAATGATGCGGAATTTATAATTAATCGGAGTGTTGCTATCTGTTCCTTGACTGCCTCCTCCTTGAATAACCAAGGTGTAAGTATCTGTCTTCGATAAAGTTAGCTCAAAGTCATTACTCAATCCATTTGCAGCAACACGGTTATTACTAGAGTCATAAATGTACCAATTACCTGCCGCACCTAACAGCGAGTTCATGTAGAGATGCTGTCCAACGATGCCGTTAAACTGATATAGTTGCGTTGATGAACCAGGAGCGAGTGTGCCAGTGATATCAGTATCTAAGTTAATCGGCGTTGCTTGAGCGACATCCAGCATACTAAAGCTGTAAGCTCCTGTATTTCCCCCCATAGCATCAATTACCAACTTGTAAGCGCCATTTTCGTTCAAAGTAAAGGGGAAAACATCGCCATAGTTGAGGTAGTAGTTATCTAAGTACTTGATACCACTAGGACTGTAGAGAGTAGCTGTATTTGTGTAAGAACCACCATCTTTAAGTACATCAAAGTCTATTCGTTGCCCTGCTGTTCCCGTGAAGGTGTAAACATCTTGCTCACCTTTCTTGACAATATTACCATTCACGGTGTTTGGAATGGTATTGTTTCCAAAACTCAAGGTTCCATTAATCGTCTGAGCATCAAAAATTTGGAAAGTATAAGGAACAGTTTCGCTAAATGCTCCTCTACCACGGAGTGCTAAAATGTAAAGCCCATCGTTTGGCAATACTGTTTCAACATCACGCCAACCAGATTGCCAAATTACTTGATTGTCTTCACCATAAAGAATCCAATCAAGACTTGTGTCGCTGCTAATGCTATTAAAGTACAAACGCTGCCCTTGAGTACCAGAAAAATGATATAACTTGTCCTTGGTACCTGGGTTTAATCGATCGCTGATGTTTTGATCGAAATTGACTGCACTTGTTTGTTCGAGGTCTATTAAACTAAAACCATAGTTTCCTGTAAGGTCGCCATTCTTTTTGACAATTAGATGATAATTTCCATTTTCGGTGATGTTAAACGGCCCGCTAAAACTGCCATCGGAATCAACAATTAATCGATTGCTGGGACTGTAAACCTGTATTTTCCAATCGGAAGTATTACCATTGAAATTGAGTCCGTCAAAGTACATTCGCTGTCCAGACAGCGCACTAAAGGTATATTTGTCTGCCTCGCCGGGAGTGCTAATCTGGGCCAGAACAGTGTCACCAAGTGTTGATACTGGCTGTGGAGTCCATTTCACCTGCCCAGTTATCGGATCTACAGTCATCCCATCTGGACCAATAATTAAGTTGTAAGTTAAAGGATCTCGATCTGGGTCTAGTGCTTTAGAGTCGTAAATATAAGGCTGGTTAACAGATGCATCAACAACAGGGTTTGTAACGAAACTGGGTGGACGATTGGGGGTAGTGTCATTTAGGATTGTTAAGGTATATTTTTGTTCTGTTATCCCACCGTGACTGTCATTCACTTGCAGATAAATTGTTTGGTTCCCAATATCAGCAGTTGTCGTATTCCAGCTAATTGACCCAGTTGTGGGATTGATACTCATACCATTGGGTGCAACCAAGAGTTTATATGTCAAAGTATCGTCGTTCGGGTCAGTGGCTACAACATTGTAATGATAAGGTTTACCTGCAATTACTTGTGTTTCTGGCTTCGTTTGAATCACTGGTGGTCGGTTCAATTCAGATAACACTTGCAAGTCGTAGGTAAACTGTACCTGATTGGGGTTATAAAATACCAGGCTGCGAATACCAGTAAAGTCATTTGGATCTAGTTTTCCACCTGCAACTAAGCTAGAGAAGTTGTAATAAGGGATACCATCAGGTGTAAAGCCATCGGGATTGCGTACTACAACTGTAGGGTCGCTGATGTGGTTAATGGCAACTATTATTGGAGCATCAACGCTATAAGAACCAATGTTATGTACTGCGATGTCTGCATATAGTAAGTGTGTATCTGGATTAAAGCTAGTGCGATGATAATCTGCTTTAAAACTTTGAGAGACATCTGTCAAATTGTTGAAATTAGGCAATATCGTAGTGTTTGCAGATGACTGCGTACCAAAACCTGACTGTAAAGGAGATTGCGTATTATTTGGTGCAGCTTGGAGAGCAAATTTGGTAATGGTGACATTGGTAGTAGTATCGCTATCATTGTTTACCAGACGGAAAATGAGAGTGGCATTACCTGGTTTAACACCTGTCAAATTCAAGCGCACAGTCTGATCGGTGCTGTTATAACTAGCACCTGCACCCAATAGTACATCTTCCCCTTCTGTTAAGTTGAAGAAAGCATCTCTACCGGATGTAATGGTGTGTACTAGAGAGTTACCATTAGCATCAACTAATGCCACTTCAAAGGCATCATTAATAGCATTAAGATCGGAAACATCAAAATTCTTGTCAATCTTGAAGCTGAGGATAGAAGGCGTTGCTGGAATGACTAGAGGTAGGTTACGAGTCGGTGTAAAATAACTTTCTTCAGTTAAACTAATTCGACTGCCAAGAATAATATTTTGTGTAGCGCGAAGTCCACCAGCATCTTCTACCGTAAATGTAATATTAAATAGACCTAGTTGATTTTGATTAGAAGTACCTGTTAAGATGGCAGAACCATTACCGTTATCGGTAAAATTCAACCAACTAGGAACTCCAGTTGCACTAATAATACGAGTATCACTAGCATCTGGGTCAGTTGTTGTAATATTGTAGGTATAAGTACTACCAGATTCAACAGTTGTAATGCTAGGCGTGCTAGTAAAGCTGGGCGCTTCATTAATATTGGTAACATTCAGAGTAATTTCTTGAGTAGTGCTTAGACCTTGAGCGTCAGTACTGCGAACAACAATAGTATGTTGGCTGTAATTTTCGTAGTTGAGAAGCGTACCATCAGCCACTTGCAAAGAATTACCCACAATCTTGAAGCGTCCCTGAGCATCATTTACCAAACTATAGGTGTGGGACTCACTTGTATCGGGGTCGATACTGCTTAATTCACCAATCACTGTACCATTGACACTATTCTCGGCGACACTGTTAGCCGTGAGGTTGATAGCAGTAGGAGCGCTAAAACGGTAAATCGTGGTTGTATAGACGCTTTGGTTGCCTGCAATATCTGTTGCTCTGACAGTAAAGGAATTAACGCCTGCTGTCAAAGAAACGTTGGCAAAGCTAAATTTGCCTGTATTGTCGGCAGTGACGGTAGTATTTGCTGCTTCTAAGGATACAGTCACACCAGGGTCAGTTAAACCAGCCAGGGTGATAGTATCAAATTTAGTTTTCTTGTCGCCAACTGTGCCTGAATCCGATGCTGCATCTAAATTGAAAACTGGTTGAGCAATACTAGTATCTAAGGTAAAAGTAAAGCTAAAGGCATTTGAGGTATTGCCAAATTCGTCAGAGGCGATTAAACGCAAAGTATGAGCGCCATCTGGCAAGGAACTACCGTATATTGTTTCGAGTTGCGTGCGGTTGAAGCTAAAGCTGCCGTCAGTTTTTAGTTGGGCAAGAATATCAACAAAGTTGGCAGCGAGGGTATTATTAAATCCCGCTCGGAAGCTAACAACCCGACTGACATCGGTGATAGTACCGTTAATTGTTGGGTCAAAAGTGATTTTATCGCTGTTGGTAATACCCCCCGGTGCGGTGTCGTTACTCAAGGCAGCGGCAATTATCGGAGCAATAGTATCGTTGTTAACTTTGACATTGTAAGTCTTTGTTGTCACGTTACCTGCAATGTCTTTGGCAATTACTGTCAGCACATGAGTACCGTGACTCAGCCCAGTCAAATCTAATTGCTGGTCGAATTCTCCTGTAGCGTCAAAGCTAAGATTAATTTCCTCTAGCCCGTCAAAGCGATAGCGCAACGATGCCACAGCGCTTCCCGTCCCGCTAACGCTGCCAGTTAATTTCGCTCCTGTTTCTAGCGGTGCAGTATCCACGGGAGTACTGAGAGTTAACAGCGGTATTACTTTGTCAATAATTACTTGTAACGCTATGGACTCGTTGCTAACATTACCCGCAATATCAGTAGCAACTGCCGTGAAATTGTACGTCCCATCAGTCAAGTCGCTAGTAACAATTTGCCAACTACCCGTGCTATCAGTTATTGCCGTCCCTAAGACTTCCCCAGAGTGGAAAAGTTGAACGCTAGCTCCCACTTCAGCGTTACCTGTAATGGTGGGAATGCTGACATTAGTAATATCGTCGCTGTTACTGACTCCCGAATCGCTATCTAAAGTCAAATCGAGATTGCTTGGTGGGGGCGTACTGGTATCCAGCGTAAAAGTATATTCAAACACAGATGAAGTGTTATCAAATTCATCTTTGGCTACTAAACGCAGGGTATGTACGCCATCAATTAAAGTATCGCCTAAGATATTTTCTAACTGGGTGCGGTTGAGAGTGAAGCTGCCATTGGGTTGAATTTGGGCAGTAATATCGACAAAGTTGGCAGTGGGTGTATCGTCCAGCCCAGCTCGCAATTCAACTACGCGGTTATTGTCAGTAACGCTACCAACAATTGTCGGGTCAAAAGTAATCCGATCGCTATTGGTATTTCCTCCTGGGGCAGTATCGCGTATTAAACTGGCGGTAATAATTGGAGCTTCGTAATCGAGATTAACGCTAACGTAATACTGCTGGGTGGTAATATTCCCAGCAATGTCTGTTGCAGTAATTGTCAAAACGCGATCGCTGTTGGCAATACCGGTGAAGTCAAGCTGTTGGTTAAAACTACCATCAGGGTTGAAAAATAAAGGTATTGCCGTTTGATTGTCAAAGTTGTAACTTAATGTTGCAATGGCACTACCCGTACCGCTAGTGCTGCCAACCAAACGCGCCCCTTGTTTCAAGGGTGCTGTATCAACAGGAGTCGTTAATGCGAGAGTGGGTGCAGTGCTATCAATGGTAATCGCGATTGCCCCTATGCTGCTGACGTTCCCAGCAATGTCGCAAGCAATGGCATTCAGGTTATACGTGCCGTCAGCTAATTGATTGGTAGTAATTTGCCAAGCACCGTTAGCATCCGCAGTTGCCTGACCGAGGAATTGTCCGCCATCGCTGTTGAAAAGTTGGACGATTGCACCAACTTCGGCATTACCTGTAATGTTTGAGGATGGGTATTTGGTGATGTTATCGGTGCTGCTCGTGCCGCTATCGTTGCTGGCAGGCAAATCGAGATTGTTTGGTGCGAGTGTTATCGTATCTAAAGTAAAAGTGAAGTTGTAAACTTCACAGAGGTTGCCAAATTCATCTTGAGCAACCAAGTGTAAGGTATGTACACCGTCAGGTATGGGACTGCCGTAAATTGCTGTTAGTTGACTGCGATTGAAGCTAAAAGTCCCATCAGTCCTTAGTTGAGCCAAAACATCAACAAAATTGGCAATTGCAGTATTGTCAAAACCTGCTCGGAATTCGACTACACGGCTGGCATCAATAATACTGCCATTAATTGTAGGGTCAAAGGTAATTAAATCGCTGTTAATTGTACCATTGGGGGCAGTGTCAAAAGTCAAAGCTGCGGTAATTACAGGTGCTGCTTCATCTAGTTGGACGGTGACGTTGTATTGTGTGGTTAGAGAATTACCAGCTGCATCAATTGCCACAATCGTCAAAACGTGACTGCCGTTGCCAAGTCCCGTAAAATCTATTTCCTGGTCAAAAGCTTCCGCAGCATTATAGGCAATAGGTATTTGGTTTTGGTTGTTGAAGCGATAGCTTAAGGAGATTATGTTACTACCCGTACCGTTAATACTACCAGTAAGTTTATCTCCTTGTCGCAGAGGAGTTTGCTGAATGGGTGTATCGAGCGTCAGTTGTGGCACAGCAGTATCAACAGTGACACTCAGCGGGGTAACAGAAGTGTTAGTATTTCCGGCAATATCAGTAACACTAGCATTCAGTAAATGAATGCCATCAGTCAACTCAGAAGTAGTTATTTGCCAAGTTCCATCAGTATTGGCAGTAGTTTGTCCGATTTGCTGCCCCTGACTGAATAATTGTACGGTTGCAAGAGCTTCGGCAGTGCCAACAATTGTCGGAGTCGCATCGTTAGTCAGGCGATCGCTATTGCTAAATCCAGAATCGCTAGCTGTTGACAATTCAAGAGTTGGTGCGGATGTAGTAGTATCCAGTGTAAAGGCAACAGCAAATACACTAGAAGTATTACCGTAAGAGTCTACTGCTTGTAAGCGCAGTACGTACTGGGCATCGCTTAACGTTCCGCCATAGATTTGTTCTAATTGCGTGCGGCTAAAGCTAAAACTACCATTAGCTTGCCGCTGCGGCAGGACATTAACAAAGTTTGCAACATTGGTATCGTTCAAACCAGCACGGAAGCTGACTATTTGGCTAGCGTCAGTGACAGTACCCGTAATTGTCGGGTCAAAGGTAATTCTGTCGCTATTAGTCGTGTTATTTGCGGCAGTATCGCGCTGCAAAGTCGCAGTAATAACTGGTGCATCCTTATCAATAATTACTGTTACAGTGTATTGAATTGTTTTAACATTACCAGCAGTATCAGTAGCCTTAATTGTTAAAGTATGTTCTCCATTACTCAGACCAGTAAAATCTAAAGTTTGGTCAAAGCCGCCTGTAGAATTAAAGTTTAAAGGTATTTCTTGAAGATTGTTAAAGTGATAGCTTAACGCAGTAATCGCGCTACCAGTACCATCAACACTACCAGTAAGTTTGTCTCCCAAACGCAAACTAGATTGCCCAATTGGAGTAGTTAAGTTTACTTGCGGCAAAGCACTGTCTATCGTAACTTTTAAATTAGCAGACGTATTGGTGTTACCTGCAATATCTGTAGCAGTGGCATTTAACTGATACACTCCATCAGTTAATTCTGATGTTGTGATTTGCCAAGTGCCATCTGAATTTGCAGTTGTCTGTCCTTTGAGTTGACCGTTGTTAAACAGTTGGACTCTAGCAAGAGCTTCTGCCGTGCCAATAATTGTTGGGGTGGTGTCAAGAGTAATGCGATCGCTGTTACTCAAGCCACTATCGCTATTTGCAGACAGGTTAATGGTAGGTACAGCAGTAGTGGTATCAAGTGTAAAAGAGATATCAAAGTTATTGGCAACAGAATATTTATCTACTGCTTGTAAGTGTAGAGTGTGATGACCGTCTGGTAAAATCCCGCCATAAATTGTATTTAATCGGTTGGAGCTGAGGGTAAAACTGCCATCAGAGTGCAAATCAGCAATTACATTTAGATAATTGGCTACTTGTGTGTTGTCGAAACCTGCTTTCAATGAAATAATCTGATTGGTTTCAGTAAGCGATACATTTGCGACAGCATTGACAATAGGGGTAACAGTTGTTAATGCATTAATAAAAATGCCACGATTAACAACTTTAACTGTGCCTGTAGTAGTGGGATCGAAGGTAATACCATCAGTGTTGGTTGTGTTGTCAGGAGCTGTATCATGGGCTAAAGCTGCTAAAATAGCAGGTGGTGTGGCAGCAAGATTTACCGTTACAGAAAAGCTAGCAGTAGAGAAATTGCCTGCAAAATCGGTAGCTTTGAGAGTAAAAGTGTGAGGCCCATCGTTGAGTCCAGTAAAATCAAGAGCATGGTCAAAAGCGCCGAGTGGACTAACTGATATGGGCCCAGCAGCTAAATTATCAAAGACAACTGTGAGTGAGGCAATGGCGGAACCAGTGCCATTAACGATGCCAACAACTCTCGCTTGTGGCGAACCTGGTAGTAAATTGAGCGGCAGGACTGTAGCAGAAAGTGTAGGCGGTAAGATGTCAGGCAGCAGGGACAGTGTGGAAACAGAATTATTAACACTTGCGAGAACTGGCTCAGTAGTGGCAATGTTAATTAGAGGTGTATTACTTGTTGCTCCTGTAAGTCGATCCAAATCAGTTTTGTTATTGGACTTTGTAATTTCTGATTGTTGAGATGGAATCAGATTATAATTTTGCTGGTTTTTGAATAAAGGCGAATAATTATTTAGATAATTAACGGAATTCTTCTGATTATTAAGGGAGTTCCCAGAAGACTTGGAAAAATTCAAATCATCTTTAGTAGTCGCCAATTTCTCCTGGCGTGACAATTCGGAAGAAATCGGATCTGAGCCATTAGGAGTTCTGAGTTTTATTTGCAAAGAAGTGAGAGCAGAATTGTCATCTAGCGCTGCGCTCAAAGATGCACTCTCTAGTAGAGATGGAGGTAAGATTCCCCCATTACTACTTGATGTATTATTTTCAAGGTTTTCAGAACTGCCCATGACTAACCTCTTGCTAAGAGTAAATCGAAATCTTTGATGATGATTGAATAGAAATTTTGCTTAACTTAGTTTGAAGCTTGAGTTCAACTGCATTAATAGTTAAATTAATATCCAATATTTGTAAATCGTATAAAAAATTCAGGAATAACAAAATCTTCAAGGGGGAAATTGAATTTTCCCCTTTGTTCTATCCTAGAAAAATTGGAGCGATGTATTTATTGTTTTAACGAGGAAAACATGAAAGCAAAAAATAATTTTTACTTTCATTTTTACCTCGTTGTTTAAGTTATTATATCTGTGAAACTAAGCCGCAATACTAGTATCACTATTCAGGATTAAATGGTCAGAAATAACAGTTTTTTGAGCGGCAAGGTCAGCTAGAAATTTAGTATTGATAATTTCTTGATAATTAGATAAATCTGTTTGCCAATTATCAATTATTTGATGCAGATTTGTGACTCTCTGTAATGGCGTTTCACTTTTGACTTCGTAGCTAAAGCTGCCATTAAATAAGACAATTGGAATATTGCTTTCATCTGGATTCCGTAAAGCAGCTTCGCTGACAGTTAGATAAAATGGGCAGCGCTCTAAAGTGTAAACCAAATTAAGTGTTGCTCTCATAGGTGCAGTTCCAAGAGATTGCCAATCTCCGCCAGATAACAATGTTTTGACTAAATACTGACTAGCCGCAGACTGCTGTTCAAAACTAATGTAACCTCTAGGATTTAGACCTACACCTTCATACTGTATATTTGGTAGTGTTTGAACATATTTTTTGGCAATTTCTGCAACGGTGATTTCTTTTATTGCTTTTTGTTCAATAGCTTCTATAAAAATCACTCGTGTTGGTTCAGCTACTATCATAATCCCATTGGTAAAAGCCAATTGAGAAAGGTTTTGAGTAGATATGGGTTGCTGAACTAATTCCCATTCTTGTGGGACAATGCCACTATATTTGAGAAAATCTGGATTAAGGATGGCAGGATTATGATTTTTCGCAGCTATAATAATCCCAAACTCTTGGGTAATTAAGTTTTGGCTCATGATGCTTTTTGATAACTTTATTGCTTGAACTGTCTCAGAGTAGCACTGCTTTTAATGGAGATTTTAACGCTTACAACTGTCTACAATCACTTGTAACTTTATACCACGTTCATTGAGTTTTCTACCTGCGTAAATATCCTTAAAGTCGTTGAGCTATCTATTTCGTTAATAACTATAAGCAATGTATTTTTTCATTAAGTTAATTTAACTTTTTCTCAGTATCTCTAAGTATGTAACAACCACTTTCCCAGAGAACATCAGTATACTTATCATTGTCATTAGTAGAACAGACAATAGATGATTTTGAGGAAAATTATTTATTTAATACATTTTCTTATCCTGGCTGTGACTTGCACCTTATGGCTCACCTAAGAATTGGCAACCAGACAATTACCCAAGCAGAAATTGTGCATCTGCTAGCTGGCTACCAAATGCTGCCACAATTGTGCCGTTTGGTGATTATTGAAAGAGCGATCGCTGGCTTTGAACTCACTCCATCAGAAAAACTCGGTGTTATTGAGCAATTCTACCAAAACAATCAACTGACAACACCAGAAGCACAAGCAAAAGTCTTAAAGCATTACAGCATGAGTCTTGAGCAACTAGAAGCTGTTGCTATGCGAGAACTGAGGATTGAGAAGTTCAAGCAAGCCACTTGGGGGACAAAGCTAGAATCTTATTTTTTGCAATGTAAATCTCAGCTAGACAAAGTAATTTATTCCCTAATCCGCACATCTGATGCAGAGGTGGCCCAAGAACTCTATTTCCGCATCAAAGCCCAAGAACAGACATTTGCTGACTGTGCCTCGCTGTATTCACAAGGGCAAGAAGCTCAAACAGGAGGAATGTTAGGCCCTGTGACTATAAGTCAACCCCACCCAGCAATAGCACAGAAACTGACCATTTACGTCTAATGTGAATTAAAGAGAATGAGACTGGAAGGTGAGAACATCAATACC
>NZ_JAVRCK010000100.1:0-30734 GCF_034530815.1 Nostoc sp. DedSLP03 | reverse complement strand
CATCAAGGGTACATTTTACCTCCATTGGTAAATTCTTTCCTAGAAATCACCTAATCTAACCAAGCTTTGAGTAATGCTCGAATCTGTGAATCTGAAGCCATCTCTGTTTCTCCCCTCGCACCTAATCATGAATCGCAGGTTAAAAACTCTCTTCGTAGAGATTACCTGACAATTCACCCCAAGTCACTCATCCCCTAGTAATGCTTCGAGCTTGTTTAAAAGGTTTACTAGCTGCTTTTGCTTGCTAGGTTCTTTCCATAACTGACGCTTTTTAATACGCTGGGTGATATTTTGCAGGCGGTCTGGTATTTGGTTAGTTGCAAAAGAAGAGGATGTTTGTTCATCATTCGTCCAAGCTGTGATTTTCTCTTTGATTTGGCTTAAAGACCAATAGTTAGCTATCGCTTCGGACAAAAGTTTTTTTCGGATTTCATTATTTCTTACCCGCGCCAAGACTTGTGCTTTGGTGTATTCCAGTTGACCTCCCCGCAGTGCCATTAAAATTTCTTCGGGCAGATTGAGCAATGGTAAACGCTTGGTGGTGAACGATAGCCAATTCATCAGCCCCAGGCTCTCAAATACTTCCTGTACCGTCTTTGATTGCTCATCCTCCACTTTAGGAGAAACGTTTCTCCTAGATTCTGTCTCAGAATCTAAATCGTCAGAAATCTTATCCTCCGATTCCGTTTCTTCCCCTTTAGGAGAAACGTTTCTCCTAGATTCATCTAATGACTCTGGTGGCTGCTCTTGCCCTTTGCTGTGAGCGTTCTTCATGCGGTACAGCAAGGATTTTACTGCTTCTACATCGCAATGAAGCCGGATTGCTAACAGATGCAAGATACCTTCAGTTTCTTCTACAGGGTTTAGGTCTTCTCGTTGTAAGTTTTCAATCAAAGCCAACTGAAACGCTTGGTCATCTGATAGCTCACGCACAACCACAGGCACGTTTTCTAGTCCCACCTCTGTGGCTGCTCGATAGCGTCGTTCTCCTGCTACTAATTCGTATTTCCCTTCGCCAATTGTCCGCACCAACAAAGGTTGGAGAATGCCATGCTGTTTGACTGACTCAATTAATTCAAGTAAAGCTTGTGGGTCGAAGTATCGTCTGGGCTGCTGTTGGGGCAGAACGATATCTGAGAGTTTGATTTGAGTTTCAGTAGCGGCTGGCGACTCTGCATCCGGTGAAGATAACCAAGGTGCAGGGGGTGGAGTGGTAATTTGACCCCCAAAGGGTTTGTCTGTTTGTTTGCGTCGGATCATAAAGCCTCCAAAGCCAATGCGATTTCTTCAAGAATAGCCACTACAGAATGTTTGGGGTCAAACACTGCCAAAGGAGAGCGTTCTTCTGACGCATCGACAAAAGCGGTGGCTCTGGGGATAGGTGGGAAAATACGACCCCAAGCTGAAAGTTGTTCTTGTATGGCTGCCAATGCTCGTTTATCGGCTGAATTCTGTTGAGCATACCGTGTAGGAACAAACCCTGCTATTTGGATTTTACGGTTGGCTTTATTTTTTACGTGGGTGATAGTTTGTAAGAGTTCGTCAGTTCCCTCAAAGGCTTTGAGATGGGTTTCGACGGGGACGAGTACGTGTGTAGCTGCGACTAAGGCGATATAAGAAAGCAATCCTAAGCTGGGGGGACAATCTATAAGAATGAAGTCGTATTCATTTAGAACAGATTCAACGGCTTCCTTAAGGCGCAACTCGCGCATCGCAGCACTGACTAACTGCATTTCTGCTCCACTTAGGACTCGGCTTGCTGGAACCAAGTCCATGCCGTGAATCCCCTCATGAATTGGTAAGGGCTGTTCGTCGATAATGGCATCAGCAACGGTTTTTTGTAACTGAGATGGCACTAACCCCATGAATTTTGTCAAGGACGCTTGGGGGTCTAGGTCAATGAGGAGAACACGATGTTTTCGTCGCGCTAGGTGGTATCCCAGGTTTTGGGTCAGTGTCGATTTGGCGACACCACCCGCCTGGTTAAACAGGGCGATAATGCGGCAAAGATGGTCAGAAGTTGACACTGGTTTTCGTTCCTAGAAGATACGTTGAGGTTTGGTCAACCGACTCGGTTTTAGTTTCCAGTTTACGTGTATCAGATGAAAAAAGTTTATTTTTTAGATATAAATTCCAGTAGATTTTATATAACTTCACCGTATGTAGATTTAACAGTCTCACTATGCGGGAAAATAGCTGTTAGGTGTCTGCGGAGTGGTCAAAAGTAGCTGGTAGGGGTGCATCATGGAGAAAAACTATACATTCAAATTCAATTCTGACACTGCCTTATCAGCCCTGAAAGCTGGGAAATACGACCCGCTCAACTTCTACGAGGCGCGTTTAAACCTGTTCAATCTCTCCGTAATGGCAGACTACGATCAGCTAATTTGCCTGCCCACACTAACTGCTATTGACAAATACTGGTATCAGATTGAAACAGCCCGAAAAGTACTTAGACAACTCGGTGGACGCGCATTACTAGCCGATGAAGTCGGATTGGGCAAAACCATTGAGGCGGGACTAATCATAGCTGAGTACTTAGCTAGGGGTATGGTACAGTCCATGCTGGTGTTAACTCCCGCATCCCTAGTTTCGCAGTGGCAATCAGAGTTAAGTGACAAATTTAATATTGCTACTATCACTACAGATAACCGTGACCCGCAACAACCGATAGACGAATTTTGGACGAATAATCCGCGAATTATCGCTTCATTAAACACGGCTAAGTCTGCTAAACATTATCCTCACGTCACCAGTCGCACTTGGGACTTGGTTGTTGTCGATGAAGCCCACCACCTGAAAAATCGCACTACCCTAAACTGGAAACTGGTCAACGCCCTCAATAAGCGGTTTATCCTCATGCTCACTGCTACGCCAGTGCAGAACTCCCTTATTGAACTGTTTAATCTGCTGACCCTCCTCAAACCGGGACTGCTACAAACAGAAGCCGCTTTTAAAAAAGAATACGTAGATTCCAGAAATGGGCGAGTCCCTAAAAATCCAGAAAAGTTACGCTCCCTGATGCGGGAAGTCATGGTGCGAAATACCCGCGCCCTAGTAGATGTCAAACTGCCCAAACGCTTCGCCACCACAATTACCGTTACTCCCCAAGCAGGCGAGGAGAAACTTTACCAGGACTTGAGCGAGTACCTGCGTTCATCAGAAGACAAGCTAGACAGACTCTCCCGCACTAATTTGCTGATGCGTGCTGGTTCATCCCCTGGTGCTTTGGCTGACTCCCTCAAGCAACTGAGCAAACGCCTACCCGATGAAGAACTGAAGTCTTTAGCAAGACGAGCATCTCAAGTCAAGCAGGTCGAGAAAGCAAAAGCGTTGGTAGAAATGCTCTCAAAATCTTCCCAGAAAACCTTGGTCTTCACAACCCATAAAGCAACTAGCACTTATTTGGCTCAAACTCTGGAAGCAGCAAATATCCCCTTTGCAGAATTTACTGGTGGGATGTCCCTTAAACAGAAAGATGAGGCCATCGCCGCATTTCGGGATAATGTTTCTGTACTGCTGGCATCTGAAACAGGCGGAGAGGGACGTAACATTCAGTTTGCGAACGCGATCGTTAATTATGACCTGCCCTGGAACCCAATGAAAATAGAACAGCGCATTGGTCGTATCCACCGCATTGGACAAACCCAGGATGTTTTTATTTTTAACTTTTGTCTAAAAGGCAGTATCGAAGAGTATATTCTGCGGATCTTGCATGACAAAATTAATATGTTTGAACTAGTGGTCGGAGAGATTGAAACAATTTTAGGGAACGTGGATGATGAATTTGACTTTAGTGAAATTGTCATGGATATCTGGCTCAAGCATCAGGTTAAACCAGAATTAGATACAGCCTTCGAGCAATTGGCAGATAATTTGTTGAAAGCCAAAAACCAGTATCAGCAAATCCAGGAACTGGATGAACAGATTTTTGGCGAAGATTTTGAAGCTTGAGAAATTGATTTGACTAACTATGATTTCAGACCCAATTATTGCTACCTTAGAAAAAATTGTTTCTCTGCATGACGGAATAGCAGAACCTGCTGGTGAACACATTTTAAATGTGTTGTTAACTGAAAATATAGCATCGCTGCTTTCGCTCCCCGAAGAAGTTACTTTTACTACTATTGCTGATGTACCCCAAAGTGTTTTTGTCACCTATCATTCAGAAGTCTTAAATAAGCTATCTGAACTATTAGCTGTTAAAGGACTTATTAGTGCGTTGAGTGTTAAATTCGATGGACATCTGAAAAATACAGGCTTTGAGAAAATTTTATTGGAGAGACTCGCACCTCAAAATGGCTTAATTCGTTTTTTAGATGCTAAACCAGAAATTACTCGTTACATCTTGTGTAATGTGGCTTACACAGCTCAGGCTTCCGAAAAAAGGATTGGTTTAGTTTCGTTCATTATCAATGAAATAACAGGAGTAACACCAGTAGAAATTGGGGATGCTTTGTTTTGGGAGTCTGACCTAATGACTGTGGAGCATCAAGAGACACCATTGGCGATGCCAATTGAAGAATTGTTGAGCTTAATTGAACATCAAAGTGCAATATTAATTGGTAAATCTCTAGATAATTGGCAAGCTAAATTAACAAGAGCTAGAGCTAGAGATGAAGAAAGACTCAAGGATTATTACAACACGATTAGCGACTCGATCCGCAACAAGATTGAGTTAAAAAAATTGATTGGTGATGAACAAGACAAAGAATTAGCACGAATTGAAGCTACTAATAGAGAGTTAGAGAGAAAATTGTTGGACATCCAAGAGCGTTATGCAATGAGTGTAGAAGCTTGGTTGCACAGTGCAATGATTATCCATCTCCCTACGGTACATATTCAGTGTGAGTTGCAACGAAAGAAAGTAAAACGGACTGTAACAGCAGTTTGGAATCCGTTCACTAAAATTCTTGAGCCGCTTCGCTGTGAATTATCAGGAGAGCCTGTTTACAATTTCTATTTAGATGACAAGTCCGCCAAAATTATCTCACCAACAGTTTGGAGCAAGTAATTGGTGAGATTGACGCTACAAGGTGTTGACCTCTGCAAGAATCAACTAGGGGTTGAAACTTTGTCGCTTTTAAGCTACAGTTTATAATCTATGGCTGATATCGTTCGTCAAAAAACACTGCTAGTCTATGCAAAAGAAGACGGCAAGGAGCCGTACACCGAATGGCTCTTAAGCTTGAAGGACTATGTGATCCGTTCCAGGATAATCCGACGGATAGAGCGACTCAAGCAAGGCAATTACGGGGATTGCAAGCCAGTTGGAGATGGCGTGTTTGAACTGAGGTTTTTCTTTGGCAGTGGCTACCGCGTTTACTTTGGAGAATCCGCGAACGATCTAGTAATTCTTCTATGTGGTGGCGACAAGGACAGCCAGGACAGGGACATAGAAAAGGCTAAAGGATATTGGCAGGCTTATCAGGAGGAACAGGATGAGCAAGAAACTGAGAAACCATGATGAGGTTGTGTTCGAGCAGCTGCGTCACCCGGAAATGGTAAAGGCTTACCTGGACGTTGCCCTTGAAGAGTACGAGCAGGATGGCGATATTGCGTTTTTTCTGGAAGCGTTGCGGAACGTGGTGGAAGCACGGGAGGGGATGACGCGCCTTGCGGAAAAAACGGGTTTGAACCGCCAGAATCTTTACCGGGTCTTGTCGCCAGAAGGCAACCCCGAACTGCGAACCATCAGCCTTATTCTGCACAATCTCGGCTATCGCCTGAGTGTGCAACCAATTCAAAGCTGAAAATTGAAAATGGCTCAGACCATCGCTTAACTAAAACCTCCCCAGAACTCTTATCAGGGCTTACGTGCAGAGTGGATATGGATACATATCCCTCCTTTATTAAAAAAAAACTACAATGCCCCACCAAACTTGTACTTAAATATAATTTTTAACGATCGCACTTTTTTTGTCTGATCTCACCAAATCGCGTTGCTCCCTATTAAATGCGTCTTGACTGGGAAATATTTCAAATACTTTATCCATATTAGTCAGTTCAAATAATATCCTGACTTGCTCATTAATTGAGCATAAAACAAGCTTGATATCTGCCGCCTTCAATGTTTTGAAAGCTAGTACTAAAGCTCCCAAACCGGAACTATCCATAAACGTGACATCTTGAAAATCAACTAACACAATTTTCGCTCCATTCTCAATAAATTGAGTAATATTTTGCCGAAATTCTTGTGAATTCGTGGAGTTCAAATTACCACTGAGCTTAATTACTTTAACTTTATGCGCTGCCAGGTCGGTATCGCCCTTGGCAATGCTCATATCTTGACCTACAGATTTATGAGTAATTATTTTTTCTTCTATGCTGGAATTTCCGTTAGATTCTATATCATCCTCATTACCTAAAGTCTCAGCAAATGCAGCTTTAAACTTCGCTAGATCAGCTTTAGAAACATTTTCTGATATAGTCAATACTAATCGGGATTTATTAACTCTTTTTATATCTCTGTCGTTATCTAATTTTCCCAAATTTAAAAACTTAACATCCTCAACAGGAATACCCAAAACATCTTTTAGTTCCCCTAATTTAAATAAAGACTCAAGTTTTTCAAGACCTTTTTGGGAACCTTTTAAAACTAATCTAAGGCTTCCTTTTTCAATATCAACAATTTTAATGGAAGTATCTCCAGTAATTTCTTGTAGAAGAGCAACAATAGCTTTTAATTTTAATACATCAACTCGCTCAACACTGCCAGCAATAGCATATCCTAACCTTTCTGATCCAATTGTATTTTTTTCTTCAGTTACAGCTTCTGCATCTGAGGAATTCATAGCTTGTTTAATATTGCACACATTCTGGATGCTCTCATAACTATTTTCTTGTACTGTCTGCGACAAATTATTCAGTGTTTGCACTACCTTCACACCCTTATGAGTATCAAGGATACTGTAACTATTTATTTCTAAACGTTCTGATTGTTCTTCTTCTATTATCGCCGCAATTTCTTCCCAATTCAATTTCAGTGCTTCACATATCCTTTTAAAGCAATCAAGTTGAATTGGCTGACAGTTAAAAAATTTTGTTACTGTGCTACGACCTAAAAGTTGAGATTCAGCAAAATTTGATTTTGACTCAAAGCCTAACCTTTTCAAGGCATTTCCTGCCCTTTCTATACCTTGTGTAGAGGCTGTGTAAGTTATTTTCTTCTTTGTCATGGCAGGGTTAGACTCTATCATGGTTTAGCTAATTTTTTTATCAGCGATTATTTACACAATCAAAACTAGGACACACGGTAATCATAAAGTAGACATAAGTTATTTACAACAGAATCATTGCCTAGTCAGTATTTCAAGAATTTGGCTCGACATTATAAATATGAAATTTAAATTCTCTGCACATCCATGAATAACAAGCCAATTCCTAATTCTTACTCGACAATTGAACTGTACATTGCCCATGAACGCCTGCGCCAAGCACGATACAGTTTTAACCTTGCCTTGATTGCAACCACAGTATCTTTCTTTATTGGCCTTATAGGCGCTGGGCTAATTTTGTCAAATCAAGTTCCAGAAGGAACTGTTGCTGCTGCTGGAGGTTTGGCTACAAGTATACGTTGCATTCAACTCGCTAAGGACGCAAATGATAGACTGGACAAGGTTTTAGAAGACATTAAAGACGAAAATTAACGTTAGAATGACGGGCTTGAGCCAAGCTAACAATTTCCAGGCTTGGCTTCTCCTCACCAACCATACTAGGTAGTGATCACTGTTAAGGCAGGTAGTTCGCGATCGCGCTTTCTCGCACTGCTTCCCTAACAGAGATGTCGTCATAACTTCATTTACCTACTGGGTTCAAAAATCCAAAGCAGAGATAGCGTTCTGCTTCTGTTTTTCAGTTACCCCCAGATATCGCTCCAAAGCTGCCAAAGTCCGATGCCCCGATATCTCCTGAATGTGGCGCAACGGTATCCCGGCATCACTCATCCTGGTTAACGCCGTCCTCCTGAAACTGTGCGTACTCACCCCCTCAATCCCCAGCCGCACACAAGTATCTCTGAGGATTTTGTCAGCACTGACCTTGTGAATATGTCCTAACCCATGCCGACCGGGAAACAAAAACTCCTTGCGGCGATTGGGGTTGTACTCTTCTAAATACTGCTTAAGCTTCGGATGCACTCGAATTTCCCTGGTGTCTCGCTTGCCCTTGGTGTTGACGCTCCGTAAAACTAACACCCCTCTGACCCCGTTGCTGCCAAACACATCTTTCACCGCCAAAGTACAGGCTTCGTTGATCCGGCAAGCAGCGTAAAGGCATACGCCAAACAAAGCGCGATCGCGCGGGTTGACAAAGCCCTCGTTAAATAGGACATTAATTTGATCGGGGGTGAGGATTTCTGCTCTGCCGAATCGGTTGATTTTCATAGGGTCTAGCTTACATTGTCTTCCTGCAATAACACAATGTAAGCGACCGAAAAGCCTATTGTTTCGTGAGCGATGACACACACTTAACCCAGGCTTATCAATCACACCGCCCACAACCCTCATTCTTTCGTAGGCTGATTAAACTTGCTTATGATTGCAACACGATGACCACTTACAGGTATAATCCGTACCAATAGGATCTGCTCATGTTGGGGCTGTTTCAACTGTCTATACTGCGTTCTACACTCCTGATTGAATCACTGCTATCAGTGAGTGATATCAATCTATTAGTGGCGATCGCCAAAAAACTTACACTTATCAGTTTGAGAGCAAGCTTTGGGATAATTTCTTGTTCCAGGTGTGGGACAGGATAGCGATCGCCGTGGGGGTAATTCCATCTCCCCTAAGTATTGCGCGCTTTGTAAGAGCTGACTTATTCCGTAGTCAGGCGCAACCGAAGCTTGAAAACTAAATATAGCTAGTGTCGGTTTGAGGGGTATGGGCTGCAATTATCTACGTGGTTGTAGCCAACCTTTAACAGCCGCTTTTGCAACTTTAAGATACTTGTTATCTAAAACAAACTCATCAATTGCTGTTTCACCAGCAGCCAGCAATGCGCCAACAACTCGACGTTTGAAGCTAGGAGTAGTTTCGTCATGTGCTTGGTCAAGTTTCTCAGCCTCAGTATTGGTTTGCGGAGCTTGGGCGTTCTTATCAGTTGTCATTTTCCTCTGGTGGAGACATGATGAACCGAGTCTCTACTATCTGTCAGTGCAGTGGTAGAAACCATCCCCGCCATTAACTGTTCCAATGCAACTTTAAACGGTAGTCGATGAATGTCAGATTCAAGTGTGAGGGTAGTTTTAGCAAATATGTGTAATTCGCTTAAGGAAATTTTGCCTAATCCTAAATTGATTAATTGTTGTGGTTGACTTTTTCATCGATTGTTTACAGGTTTTGACTATGATTCTTCGTGCGTGACTTAATTGTATCTTCCTAATTCCGCTTGAACTCCATTTGAGCGAAGTGGTCTTGCAGCAGTTTGTGGATGAAGCGATAGCGACCACCAACGCGCTGGAGGAATAATCGCTCGGTGCAGTAGTCGAGGAAACGGGCGTAGTTCCAGGGGATGTAGCCGTTGCGGTAGAGAATGAGACGAAGAGTGAAATGTTGGATACAAGCATCTCCACCAGCAACTAAACCAAAAATCAACCCAAAAATTACCCCTGTAATCAGTCCTTCCATCGGGTTACGAATTACTCCTATAATTAACCCTACAATTATTCCTATAATCAACGATAAAGAAATAGCATTGACCGCAGATTTCCGAATATCTTGGTTTGGAATTATTTTTGTTTCTATTGTTGTATCAGGTTGCCCGAAAAGTAGACCTATGAGCAAAGTAAACATTATTCCTACAATCATTCCATAAATTTGTCCTTGATTCTTTTGTAATATTAAGCATAATATTAATCCTATAACTAAGCCAAAACCTGACCCGACAGCCAAACCTCTAAACAATCTTTTTTTATTTAACTTAGACAAAACTATTGTTTCTATAACAACTCCTTTCTCCGAAGCTAGCGCATAAGTTAACCCTAAAATTATTCCAACAATTAGTCCGATACATCCATTAATAACTAATCCAAATATCGCTCCGCAAACTGAAAAAATTATTAGCCCTAAAATTATTCTATATAATCTTTGTAAACCTATAGTTCTTAACCAAGATTGTTGTATTTCCTCAATTAAAATCTCAGTTTTATATTCTTTTTCCAATTGTTGAGCCAACCAAACGAGCCATAATGTAGTTTGCCGCTTTGTAGGTATTTTCTGATTAATATAAGCTCTACTATTAATTTCTCTTAATAGCATCCGTTGCACATAAGCATCCAACAAGTCTTGAAGATTGAAGGAATCTGAAGAAGATATTTGTGTCCAATTTTCCGCGCTTATGTTATCCCACCTTTCTTCAGTCATGTTTTCCCATGAATTAATAAATGTTTCTTGGTAAGCCAGGACAAAAATACTCAGCAAAATTGTAACTTTAGTTAACTCTAACAAGTTTGGATCTTTGTTAATGAATTGCCACAGATATGCATGGTTAGTATCAATCAAATATTTCCGAATCTGGTTGTCTGTTAGAAGCTGTAAGCAGATAGCTCCATTAAGTTGGAGTCGAGTTTTATAGTTGCCATACTCTTCACTACGACTACAAATAACTAAATACTGACAACGATATTCTGCTTGTAGTAATCGATTAATAGCTTGAACACAAGTTTGCTGGCGAACTGGCTCTAGTTCATCTAAACCATCTAACATGGGCAGCAGTTGGTGATTTTCCAGGTATTTCTTACCAAGCTGTTTTGAGACACCATATTTAGATTTAAGTTCAGCCACTAACCAATCAGCTAGAGATTGTCGATCATCTTTCCAAGAAGATAAGTTAAATAAAACTGGAACAGGATAATCAGGCTGTTCTTCAGAACGTTTGATTAAAGCTTGTGCTAGTTCTAATAGTGTGGTTGTCTTACCTGCTCCTGGCGCACCCAATATTAACAGTTTACCTGCAATTCCTTCTGAATCAAAAACTTGCAAAATTGTTGTGGTGTCTGGGATAGGTTCAGCAGGCTTTAAGCCAATTTTTATCTGAGCATCCCAAGGGCGTTTTACCTGCTGGGGTTGCGACTCTTTATCTAAATTTATCAGCACGGCATTGTGTAGAGAGTCCCTTAACCATCCAGTAACTTCTTCCTTGACTGCGGCTAGTAGTATCCGTTCATTCTTTGGTCGTGCAGGGTTGCCTATTGGTGTTGTCTGCTGACCAAGAATTAACTCTTTGATAATTAGCATCAAGTTGTTATTACCCTGAATTACTGTGTTGCTATCACCTAAAACAGATTGGTTCTCATCACCTTGAACTACGCGATTTTGATTTCCTTGAACTACATTTTGAGGTGTAGAAATATCAGCCTGTTGCGTTGAATTTGCATCAGGCTGTTGCGAATCAGAGTTTTCTGGTAGCTGCTGACTCATAATTCAGTTCTACAATCCCAACAGGTGAGAACCAGCAGCAACACCTAACCAAGTTGCAACTTTCCCAATAATCGGCTTGGCTATTGTCCAGACTTTCTGACCAGCTTCCACGCCCTTGCTTGTTTTTTCAAGTGTTTCTGCCACAGTTCCCAAACGCTCTAATGCTCGTTGCTTATTTGGTTCTTCTTTATCCGTTGCTTTCCTAGCTGCACTCAAATCTTCAACTAATTCTTCTTTAGTGTCGGCTGGGAGTTCTGCCCCTTTAATCAAAGCTTCCAGTTGAGCCAGTAACTTGACAACATCTTCTTTAGTGAGCGATTCTCCGGTATCTGCACCCACTTGATTTTGTTGCGTCACTTGATTCCCATCACCAAGCACACCTTGGTTATTGTCACCTTGAGTTGCGCGGTTGTTATCGCCTTGCAAGTTTCTGATATCGCCGCCAACTGAACCACCAACTGAAAAGCCACCAGGGTTGTTTGTCATAGTACCTACCTCTTCTACTTGAATATTTGAATAAAAACTGGGACGCTCCAGGGCCGTCATTACCATTGTTTCTAAACTACGAATTCTGCTATCTTTTTCTTCTAGCAATAATTTAATTTCTCTCTCTGGTAAGCCTTTTATCTCATTGTAAGTGTCAAAATATTCCGCACTTAATTCAGACTTGTCAGCCGTGGCTGCGGTTTTAGCACGAAGTAAAAACTTATCCTGTCCCCGTTTCTCCATCGCCACAATTTCAAGCTCGGCATCAGGGTGATTCTCTGCTAACTGCTTAAAGGAAATTGCGATCGCTCTTGGGTCAACACCTTGGTTATGGTACAAGTCCAGGGTGTCGAAAATTGGTTGAATAAAATCTCCAAACTCCCCATCTGCAAACACCTCCTTGTGGTTATCTGGTTTGCGAAGTGGATCAGGGTTTTCTTTAGTGGGCAGTCGCATATAAACGTATTCACATCTCACTCCATCAAATTTGGTGTCAGTGCTAATACCCCAATCTTGGATGTATGCTCCCGTAAAATTAGAGCCTGTTAAATCAGTTCCATTAAGTTGCGCCTGTACTAATTTCGCCCTTGATAAATCTGCATCTTTTAAATTCGCTTTACTTAAATCTGTGCCAATAAAACTGGTATCTACTAAATTGGCTCCTTGAAAATTGACTCCTCGCAAGTCTTCGCGGTCAAAATTCAAGTCTAGTCCCTGGCTTGTTACCAGAACTTGACGCAGTTGTGCTTTTTGAAGATAAGTTGTTCCAGGACGAACATGGTCGAGTTTTTTAGTTTTATGGAAACAGGTGCGAGTCAAATTAGCTTTTCTAAAATCTGTACTTTTAAGTGTGGCTCCAGTGAAGTTGACATCAGTTAAATCAGAAGAGCGAAAGCTTGTACCGCCAAAGGCTGCAAAAGCAACAGTAATGTTCCGAATAATTGCGTATTTTTCATCTCCTTTCATTGCTCTCAAAGCAATGTAAGCACTAATTAAAACTCCGGCTCCGGTGAAGGCTCCGGCTCCGACGTAGGCTCCGACGAAGGCTCCGGCTCCGACGTAGGCTCCGACGAAGGCTCCGACGAAGGCGAAGGCTAAGGCTAAGGCTCCGGCTGAGGCTAAGGCGACGGCTCCGGCTAAGGCGACGGCTAAGGCGACGGCTAAGGCGACGGCTCCGGCTAAGGGGACGACTAAGGCTCCGGCGGCGGCTCCGGCGACAGCTCCTGCTAAGGCGACGGCTGAGTTTAATCCTTGGCGAAGGATAACTATAAATAAAACAATTATTACTATTAAGGCAGTCCAGCCACCAACCTGATTTTTTAGACTAGAAGTATCAAATATATAAGCTATCAACACTCCAGCAAAGGCTGAGAAAAATCCTGAAACTCCAGATAGCACCCAAGAAACACAAACTAAAAAAATAGCCCAACGCTTTTGCAGCCCAGCAGTAGCATGACTAAAGTTTGCATTCCTCAAATTAGCATTAGTAAAATCTGCACTCCGAATATCTGCATAGCTAAAGTTTGCACCCTCAAGGTTTTGACCTTTAAAAGAACGACCTCTGAGATTATGACCGGAGAAGTCCTGGGGCATGGCGGGTGCTGTATACAAACTTCTTTTTGGATACAGGTATACCATAAACAATTCCAGAATTTTAACGTTTTAAGTTGATTTTCTATTTCTAGCGTCAGAATTCACTCGGAAATTGCAAGTCATAAACACTTAGCTACGACGGGAGCGATCGCGGATTTTAGGCAAGAGGTAGACGAGCGCCTGGGGGAAGAGAGCCTTCTTCAGCAGTCTGGCTCAAGCCACCAACAGAAAACCCCGGTGATGAACCGAGGGCTAATGTCTGCTGTCTAGTTTCTGTCTAGATGTCTGTCTGGTCTGTCCCTTGTTCCATAAGGTTTCTGTCTAGATGTCTGTCTGTCCTCTAGGTCTATCTGCTGAAGGTTAATTTCGATAGTATTTGCATCAAGCCAGACTAAAGACTATTCTCAACTAACTCATTAAACAGTCGCTTCAACTCAAGAGAACTGAACCGTTGACCCTTAACCTTAAAGTTGGGCTGTATCTCCTGTATTACTGCCGATGTTCTGACGGTGCGCTGGAGGTATTGCAGCAGTGATGCATCCAGAAGCTTTGATAGTCCTTTGGATTTGCCCAAAATCTCCTTTTTGCAAACAGTATACGCATAAATTTACGCATCAAAATCAATCGGCTTGCCGTTGAAATGGTTATAGATAGACTCTGGGTTAAACCAGCTTGGCAGTGTACGCTCTGCATCCAGATATTCCTCACCATTGTCATCAAGTAAGCCGCGAACAATCTTGACTCTAGACAGTGGCGTTTTACCGTTAGCTGAGAATTTTTGAATGAGGATTGTACCTGCCTCCCTCATTGCTTGTGTCCCTTCTGGATAGCTTGAATTCGTATCATTGTGAGTAATACCAGTCACATTAACTTTTGCTTTTCTGGTGTCTGTCAGATGCAGTTTGTAAAACTTTTCTGCGGGTTCACCAATCAATGATTTCAAGTTGGTGTACTCATCAATAAGCACTTGTTCAGGTGCTATCTTTGCGGCTTGCTCTAAGTCATTCTGACCTTTAATTCTTAATAGCCAATGCTCACAGAGAGCATCAAGCGCAGTACCTATCTCTAACTCGGACTCTGCAATATTTTGAGTATCAAGATATCGCCATGCTTTGGAGTTATCCCCAGTCGCGTGACGGTCAATTAAGTAGTAGATGGGAATCCCTAAGCAATGCTTTCTAACAAGGGCTATAGCTGCGCTCGTGTAAGTTTTACCTGACCCCTGGCGACCGATTAACCACAGTGGCGTTAAGTTGTCGATAATCTTCCACAACCATCCCTCTTCATGAGCTTTGAGCGCTTCTATAAGCTCAGTTGCTCGTTGCTGGTCAACTGACTGCTGATTGTCATTTTCTGCGATCGCGCTCTTGGTTTTACCCTCAATCTTGCCGCGTTCCTGATCCGCTTTCGCCCTGTCTCGCAAATTCTCAGCAATGGTCTTATCCATCACAGAATGATTAACAGCACGGGCTTTCATAAAGTCCTCTAGCTGAATCCGAGCCTTGGCGCGTTCGTTTTCGGAATCTGTCAAGCCCAGCGCTTTGCGTTCTTCTGTGTCCAGTCCTGACAGCCCATCTTTCAGGCGCTCAGTATAAAGCTGGGTCGAATGCTGCTTAATTTCACGTTTGTACTTATTATGCTGCCAAGTTGCATAGTCGCCAGTCTTTTCGAGTTCGCCCAATTCATAATCCGTGCGCTTGAGGCGTTGCGAACGCACGAGCAAGCAACCCACGACACCCCATAGCCCAATAACCGCAATCCCATATCCTAACAACTGATTAGGGTTGTCTGTAGGCAAATCACGCACCCATTGAATAGCATCGCCCTTGTAGGGAATGATGCTGCCATACAGTCCGTAGCGCTGCCATTCTTCAGTAAGGACAAAACGTGGCTGGTTGCAAAAACGTTTATCTAAAGCTATTTGACTGTGTACACCATTCGCTGACCTTGGGCAAAATTGAATCTGTGTCAAATCGTAGGGCTGGCGTGTTTGCGATGTTGCTAGCCCGATGATTGCGGCTACACCACACACACCAGCCAGTGCTAACTCGAAAACACCTTGTTTCATTCCCGCCCCTTAAAAATAATTGCAATAGAGCCAATGAATAAAGCCAACGCGACTGCAATACTTAGCCAAGGGTCTGATTGCGGGTTCTGTTTTTCAATGGTTTGGATGTCTTGGCTAATCTGCGTGACTGTTTCTTTAGTCAAATTCTCAAAATATTGATGGTCTTTGACTGCTAACCAAGTTGTGATACCTGCAAACACCAAGCCCCCAGCAGTTTTTAAAACATTTTGCATATTATCCACCTCTAATCCATCACTGTTGTAATTAACTCTCAAGCCCGTTAGCCCAGCGAGAGAGCCAACGCTGCATATAGAAAATGAGAGCGAAATTGCCAACCAGAGATTAACGCCACCGCCAGTTATTAAGAGATATTTAGCTATAAAGAATCCCGTAGAGTTTAGCGACCAACCGACAAAGAATCTGGTCAGTTTTTCAGTTGTATTGATAACGTCTTTGCGGTGCTGCTTGCACGACTCTAAATGTGATATCAAGTCTTTTGGTAACGGCGTATCTGGGGCGATTTCGCTTACTACTTCTTCTTGTGACTCTTCAATGTCGTATGTCATATAACTGTTATGATATTTACTTGCCCGACAGTTAATTCAGGCGGTAACTGTCGGGATTGAATTGTCAGAAACCTATTAGAGCATCCTTGATTTTTTGCACTATCGAGCGGACTGCATATTGTTTTTTTGGCTTGAAATCATCACGAGCGTTATCACCCATCTCTAAGTAATACTTGCCCAGTTCTCTATCATGTTGTAGGTCAATCGTTTGTTGTCTAATATCTGTCTGCAATTCTGTCTGCAACATCTTGTATTCGCCATCAACTTGCATCATGTGTTTATCCACCCAAGCCTTCAGCAATAGATGGTCTGTTGCTTGTTGATGGCGCAGCGCTTCTTTCTCCTTGGATGAAGTGAAATCAAGCTTCATCTCTTCTAGGATGTTAGCTAGATGAGTGTCAGCTAAAATTGCTGACTGCACTGCTCTTTCAATCTGATCGCCGCTAACACCTGCTTGTTTGTAGATGTCACTTAGGACTATATTTAAGTCCTCAGTCCCCTTGATAGCAGCTAACATCTGCTCTCTCACCTGTGGGGCAAATTCACTAATCTTCGCCCCGTCATTACCCATTTGCCCTATCAGCTTCAGGGCTGATTTATCACCTGTTAGCGCTCTAACTACTAAGTTAGTAGAGGCATTGAATTTAGTTTTTAATTGGCGTTCTAGGTGGCGTGATTTGGAAGTTACCAGATTCTTTAGCTTCATTGAACTTTTCACAGCGATATTCCTTATCTGGGGTAAATATTTGATTGCAGTGATACTCCATTCGCCTTACATATTGCTCAATATTGGACTTTCGTTTGAGATATTGCTGATAGCTTGATTGCTCTAGCATTGGCAGATACAAGCAGCTATACAAGGGTAAAATCACAGCAGCGAGTGCAGTTAAACTAACAGCAATTCTTGAGAAGTAGCTCATTCTCACCCACCGAATACCCAAGCACTCAAGCAGCGTCAAGTTATCGCTATTGAGCCGCCTTGAGCCTTGCGAGGATTGAGAATTGGGTGCTTTTAATGTTTTGGCGGATGACTCCCATATCCGCTTTCATGTCTCCTGAGAAGTTATTAACCTTTTGGTTCAATCTAGAAGCTCTGTTGCTGACGTGTTCTCGCAAGTCTTGGGCGTTAGTTTCAAATGATTGCTCAATGACATCAAATTTCTGATCAACGTAGTTCTTGATTGCAGCCGTTACAGTACTGATAAATTGGCTGTAGTCGGTAAAAGTGTCGTCAACATTAAGAGCGATACTTAATGTTTCTTGTTCAGTTAACTCAAACCCCAGCGCCGATGATTGGGCTGTTACAATCTGATGCTTATCTGAGCTATTTACAGTAATGCTGTTAATCTCTCTTGAAGCGATTGTAAGCTGACTGTTATCAAGTTCCGGGTCAAGCTGTGCATTTTCTGGCCCTACTAGAAATGTTTCTTCAACGGGTTCATCAACTACAGATAATTGGCTTGTCGATTTGACTTTGAGATAGTCAACGGCTTGACTCAATTGCTCTTTCGTTGGATTGTCAAGGTCATCGCACTCGACAGCAAGGGCAGCCGACGTGTAATCGTCTTTGGTAAATCCTTGATAACCCTGTTTGTACAAACGAGCGCGGACATTGTTAGTAAACTTGTCAGACATGATGATTGCTCCTTATAGGGCTAGTGTTAAAACTGAGATGGTTGCGGATTTCATCGGTTGTGAACGCTTGTTAATTGCCCATTTAGCAGCAATAAACGCAACAAGGGCTAAATCCTTGCAGTGGTAAATATTTTCAGCGCTGAAAGATAGTCCGGCTTTCTCAAACCAGTAGTAACGAGTGCTGCGTGGTACATCGTCAAGATTGATTTTTAGATAGTCTGCAAGAAGCTTTAAGAACTCTCCCCCCTGATATTGAGCGTCTATTTCATAGAAATGTCTAAATGCCTGCCAGCGTTCCGTAAACCCCTCACCACGACCCGTAAAACTGCCGTAGCGCCGTTTTAGTCCAGCGAAACCTTCAACTATCTTTTGAGCATCAACTGCCTGTACTTCAAAACTGAAGTGTTGCTTTAAGGTTGCTACCACTCGATACCAAGTGATATCAGCAATCTGTTTGTTTAACTCGCGCTCGTAAATCTGTTTCAACTGGCGATACTTAGCTATATATTCTTTCGTCGCCACATTTTCTCCTGGTTAATGCGGTAGTGTGTATAAAATTAACTGCCATTCCAGATAAGTCCAAGGTATTTGATGTATGTAATTAGCTGAATCCAGTTATTTGATATGAGCAGTTAGCTGACGACTATCAATAACCTTGGAAAATAAATCTGACAAATCATGAAGAACTTACTTTTGGGAGGCTATAACCACGTAATAACAAGCTTTGTCAGCTTTTAAGACTTACTGACACTTTCTCGTTTACCCCCGCGAATACGCCCCTTTTGGACTAGTTGACGCGCTTGTACCAAAGCCTTTGTCCGCGACGCGCGGTAATAGATGTTACCAAGGGTTAGAACAAACTCAACTGTATTGAGTTCTTATTTATCTCTGCTGTGTGCTGTTTATATAAGCTCGGAATTTCATAACAACGCCTTAGCACTTTGTCACGATTGAGCTTTAAGTCAGCGCTCTTAGACTGACGCGGTAAAGGACGGAAATAATATTGTGTGTGGTTGATACTGTCACTGCTTGTTAAATATCTGTACAGCGTTCCATTAATCCAGTAAGTTTTGCTCTGGCTCAATAGCGTGACGCATCCTACAAGCTCTTTATCGATCATCATTCTTTTCTCCTGCAACACACGCACCCGTCAAGCTTGCACCCAAGAAAACCGCGATAGATGCGATCGCGCTTCCTTCAAAAATTTTGGCGTTGTAGATCCATGTGGGTTGATATTCCTCACCTCTGCTTTCTTCAATCCGGTCAAACCCGTGACATAATATTGAACCAACTACCATAAAACTAGTAGTTACCAAGCTCACAATTGCTACTGATGACGCTCCATTAAGTATGAATGAGTTAATCTTTTCACGCCTTGTTTTCACACGGCGAATGTGCATTACTGGCTTTTGTTCTAGATATGAATGCCACTGCTCATCAGTAAAATTTGTGGGCTTGTAATCATAGAATTCGTGTTCGTCCAATAGTTCGCCTACTGCTTGGATTGCGTCGCCTAGCATCACGTCTGGGGAGTATTCTAGTTGTCCAAATTCCTTAGAATCTCGGATTTCTCTGAGCCAGCGATCTATTGCTTCTAACCTTCGTAATTGATTTTGATTAAGCATTACTTTCTCAAAAGGTAGTTCGTTGATTGCTTCTAAGTTGCGTAAATTGATATGCATGAATCCTCTGTCCTAATGCAGACACGCACAATTACCGCGACCGTTGAAAATGAACGGACGCAATGCAGATATTGCTGTGAATAGTTGAATACTCTCAAAACAGCGCTTGCAAGCCTTACAACCCTCGAAAGGAACTCGCCAAGTGCGTTTTGCGCTTGGTCTTACTTGCGTCTGCCTTAAGTTATTGACGTATCGATAACCTTGACACTACTATATTAGTAGATAAGTTCTGAACTTGTCAACTAAATTCAGAACTGCTTAGAACCAGCTGCTTTTTGACAAGTTTTGATGTTAACTGAAAATGTCGGAATATATCAGAACTTTTCTAATTAATGGCAACGTCAAAGGCAAAAGTAACTTTTACATGCAGTCCTGAGTTAAAAGAAAAACTACAAGAATGGGCGGACAGCGAAAGCCGAACGCTATCAAATTTAGTTGAACTGATCACTCAGCAAGCAGTAACAGACCATGAAAACAAAGTGAGCAACAAGTAATATGACTAACGTGATCGCTGACAACAAAAATAAGGAGGGAATCTGACCGAGGGAAATCAGGCAAACGACGGTATAGAGCGTGTTGAGGGCAAATTTGACCCACTAGCTGAGACTAGATATTGGCTGCCAGCCGCCTCAGAGCAACACTGCAAAAGGATAGGCAGAAAAAGGGGAATACGATTAGTTAAAGTTGTTGATACCAAGATAGAACCTTTACCAATTATTTGTATTTTTGAGGGACACCCAGATGAGTGAAACAACTACTCAGATACCAGTAAGCGAATTAATCCCAATGCTGACCGCGATCGCGGATCGTAACTGGGAACGTTTTAAAGAAGTTGAAAAACAATTCGTTACACAACACGGGGTAGAGGCATGGTCAGATTTTTTTGCTTTCCGGCTTAAGCCAGCTTTAGACAAAGAATCTGATAGATGGCTGCTAGTTCAGTGGTGTAGCAAAGGTTTTACAGTGAAAGATGTAGCGTGAACTACTCTTGCGTAAACTCATAGGCACGTTAGCCCCGTAAGGCAAAATCGAGCAGCTAGTACTATTTCACATCATTATTTTTTGATGTCGCCAATGTTAACAGTGAAAGACCTAACAAGCGATTTTCAACTCCCACTGCACAACGAAGCGGCGTTTGAAAAAATTAGGGAGGCGAAAGATTATGCGTCCACTCAAGCTCTAGCGGCTGGTGCTGCTGCGCTGGCTACAGGAGGCATAATTCATCCGGCTGGCTGGGTTCTTTTTGGATTGGCTTACAAGCCGTTGGTGGTAACTCAAAAACTTGCGCGGTTGGAAAAATTAGGAACCTTACTTTTTGATGAGTTTAAAAGCCTAGATGTACAAGTCTTCCCGGTAATTCCGGTAGAAGACAACAACCCTATCGACTTGTTTATTAGATTTCCACGAACAACTCACCTGTTTATCTCCATTCGCTCAAAAGGAGATAGAGAAATTGTCTACAACGAAGCTAGAGAGGTTTTACAAGTCAAGCGCAAAGACAAAAATGGACTAAAACTGTGGCAACCCTGCCCACTTGTAGAGTTAGCAGATTACGAGAAGTGGCTCAACAAGAACAGAGATAAGTTTTTGATGTCTTCCCGTGAAGCTCAAAAGACTCCCACAGCAAAAGTTTTGGTCTTATGGCCTCCTACCAAGGCGGCTAATACTCACAATGAACATCTTTATTCGGAGGTGGGAAGTATGAAAATTCTGGCTCTCAGGAGAAAAGGTACTGCGTTTGTTATTCAAGAGGAGGAAGTAATCGAGTTTGTCAGGGCTTGGTTAGCCAAGTACAGATAGGCTAAAAGGTGAAAACCCCGTGTCCCGTTGGGATACCGAGGTTTTCTGATTTTTATTCACTTGGAATTGGGGATTGGGTCGCAAGCCTAATTAATATCCCTAATAGTAATCTTATCAAACCTTTTGGAGTGTTAACCCATTGTAACACTGACTACTCAGAAAAACATTAACTCAGCAATTTTACCTGATTATATTTCTGAACGTTTGTACTAAAAGATTACTTTCGGGATAGCTCCAATTCCTCCAACACACAAACTGGAGGAATAGCTCTCATGTCACCATTACAACATTTTCATCACTCAGTATCAGCACAGTCAGCAGGCCAATCAGAAACTTTTTCTGCTGTAAAGACAAAACTTGAGTTGATTGAGAGTCGCATAATCAAGTTTGCGTTTAACGCAACTGGCACAAACAAAGACTGGGACTTTAAGAAGCTGGCCGGTAACTTCATTGATGTAGAGGGCACTCTAGCCGATGTCCAGCACCACATTAAAGCAGGCCACGCCATCTGTGCCGGATTGTTAGGCGGGAAATGGCGCAGTAAGGCCAATGTGATCGGTTCTCAATGGTTGCTCCTAGACATTGATAATTCGGATGTCGCCCGTGATGCTGATGGCAAACCAATCAAGGACGAAAACGGAAATTCTATCAAAGTTTACGATCACCAATTAACGATCAAAGAAGCTCTAGCCCATCCCTTCATTAAAAAACACTGTGCTTTAATTTACACTACTGCCAGTCACAGACCAGACTGGCATAAATTCCGGTTGGTTTTCCTTCTGCCCGAATATGTCCAAGGCGCTGATACTGTAGAAGCTTGTACACGCTTCCTCATGCAGCAGTTACCGCATGATCCAGCTTGTAAAGATGCAAGTCGTGTATTCTACGGCAGCACAGAAGCAGAATTCCCCCTGGTCAACCCTGAAGCCACAATACCCGCAGAATGGATAAGTGAAGCGATCGCGATCGCGCAACAGGAACGTATTGAGTATCAGCGACGAATCCAGGAAATTGAGTCACGGCGTAAAGAGTGGCGTGAGATTTCCCTCACTGAAGGCTGGGACATTGACCAGCTAATCCAACAAGCGCTTTCATTCATCCCACCACGTACCCCAGGAAGCGGTAACTATGACGAATGCCGTCAGGTGTTGATGGCACTGGTTAATCATTATGGGGCATCTGAGGCGGAAATTATAGCCGAGCAGTGGTCGCCCAGCATCAAGGGTTCAACTTGGAACATCCACGCCAAGATTCGCAGTTTTCGGCGTGGGGGAATTACTTTAGGCACACTGTTTCACATTGCCAAACAGTATGGTTTTCGCTTCCCTACTAGGCAGTACGAATATAACGAACGCAACCAAGGAGTAATTAGCCGTGAAGAGTGGGAGCTTGGGCGAGTTAGAGAGGACTTGAGCAGCTTCCAAAATTTATTAAAGCAAGCAATCGCTCCATTTAGTTCGATATTTAAAGGATTTAAAGCGCCACCAACACCCAAGCCTGAACCCGAAATTAACACTCACGCGCCCAATGTAATTATCTACAAGCCCGGCAATATCCCATTCCGAACTGAAGTTACAGGCAATATCTCTATCTCCTGCCAGCCAGAAGAACATATTACCGCTTGGGTGGAAGCTGTTTCTAAGGGCTGGACACAAATCTTAGATAATTCCCACCCTGGACTGGGCAAGTCTTACAACGCGGGACAATTGACGGCGACCTTATTCGGCGTTGACAAACTAATTTACCAAGATGCCAACCACAGAAACCCATCTACTCTACCGATTGAAGAAAACTTTGTTGACTTACCAGTGCGTCACAACGGCTTTAAACTTGACCCCACCCGCAAAACTCCTACAGGTGAGGACTTTAAACTGTGGACTAAAGTGGGTGAGACTGCCGACACTGACGGCAATTGTCACAGAACTTACTTATTTAACGCCTTCCGCAACAAGAATTTTAGTAGCCTTGATTTTGAAGAGAGCGGCATCAGCCCCATCTGTGGCGGTTGTTCCCTTAAAAATCAGTGCCGTTTTGCCAGTGGTGATGGTTTTGGCTTCCGCGCTCTTAAGCGCAGTGCAATTCAAAATTATTCCGAACTCAGAGCGCACCCAGACTCTACCCCTGTCACCTTAACTAACGCTGCTAACGCATTTGGCGAAGAGAAAAAAGGGCAGGCTTTAACAAATAGTCGTGTTGTCCCAACGATTAATCGTGGGGATTCTAAGCCTGCCCTTTTTTCTAAGCCGTTCCCCCGTGACCAAACTTTCACTGTTGGGCGGTTATGGGAAGAAGCAGGAACACTCATTAAGCCCGTGCGTAGTGTTGATGTAAACCTCAGCGATTTTGAAACCACCATAGGCAAGCTGCTACTGTTGGAACCAAATATAATGTCACAGCTGCAACCTGCACTCTTGGTTTTACACCAACTGTTTACCCAAAAAATTAAATCTGCTGGACGCTACGGCTTTGATGATGCCAGTATCCGTGCGCTGCTGCCTCCTTTCCCCACAGGCTTAGATATCGAAGCGATTCGCCAAGCCTCAGAACCTGATTTAGCTTTCTTAGAGGACTTGGACTCAATTGATATTACCCAAGATAAACAACTCAAAAAAAGTGCTGCGGCTCGTTATGCTGCCAAAAAGGTAGTTAAAGACAGCGCACGAACAGCAGGTAGAGAGTTTCTTGACTTGCCTAATTACTGGTTGCCTGACTTTCTGGAAGCTTGGAAAGGTGACGGTAGTTTTCAATCTCAATGGGGTGTACTCAGCATTTACCGCCGAAATCCCAAGCACACTGAATTGGCCAAATCTGCCAAATTTAATATTTACCTTGATGCCACTTTCAAATCTCACAAGTTGAAATTGAAACTGGGCATCAATGATCCTGTGTTAGTCATCGAGCAACAACGCCCAGACTACGACAATTTAAAAGTGGTCAACGTCACTGGGCTGGGTAAACTGCCTAAAAATCGCTCCCTTCCACTAAGCGCTCGTGTTAATGCCCTCAAAGAAACCTTGAAAAAACTCTGCCCCAACCTTGGCATTATCGATTGGAAACAGATTGCAACCCAAGCCGAGGGGCGCACAGAATACGGTCACTTTGTCGATGGGCGTGGTGTTAATCGCTTTAGTGAGTGTGATGCGATCGCAAGTTTTGGCATTCCCTACCAAAACATCGGTGTTTTAGCAGCACAATATCAGGTGATGACTGGTTCACCAGTCAACCTGGAGGATAAAGACAGCGCTTTCCAAAAGTATCTCACAGACCTGATCCGTGCAGAAATTATCCAAGAGATTGGGCGATTACGCGCTCATCGTCGCCCCAATGTGGAGCTAACATTCTACTTCTGCGCTGACTATGACCTCAGTTTTCTCCTCACGGAACTGCCAGGAGTGAAATTAGAGGTTGTTGATGCCTGCGACTTCTGCATTGAAGCTGGTAGCCGCGATCAGCAAACAGGTCACGCCATCGTCAACGCTTTCACCCACCTTTGGGAGTCGCAGCAGAAAATTGGTCAAACTGCGATCGCCAAAATCATAGACACTACCCAAGGATGGGTGAGCCGATTTACCCAGCGTTGGGGGGGTTGGGCTAGGTTTAAAAAATTATTACTCTTGCTATTAGATAGTCTTAATAGCGGTAGTAATAAAAATTTGGCTGACTTAGACGACGATGAAAAGTGGCTAGCCCGTACATACTTCCCGATGTTGATTGCTGAATTAGAATCATCACCTGAAGATACCTTAGAACACGTCGCTGAAGTTGCCACAATCTTTACTAATACTGCACTGCGGCGAGTTTTACACTCATGTAGCCCGGCTGTTAAGGCTGACTTGCTAATGATTGTACTGAGTTGTCTGCCTACTGAAGTTTACTCAATTTCAGTTTCTGAAATCTCTGCATCACTCGCAAAACCTGCGCTATCACCTTGAACAGTTATAAGAACTGATTCTAGACGATAACCTGCTTCGCGGATGTAATAAGAAGCTGCACCCACGTCTTCAAAAACGCTGTCAAATTGGGGATGAGTTGACGGAAAAATCTTTCTCAGGCGTTCGCTGATTCCTGAAAGTTCTTGCTGAATTGCGATTAGTTCTTGAGTATCATCATCCATACTTATTTACCACAAAGATAGCTGCCCCGGTGAAACATTTGATTTCCCACCCCTATGGTATAAAAGGTGACAAGCACTACAAAAAGCTATAAGGTTGCCTGTGTGGTTCTAAGCTGGATTTCTGTCCCAATGATGAACCTGTAGAGTGTACACTCTGCGTTTTGAGCGTGTTAGGCATCACCGTGCCAAAACGGGAAAATTGTACGCTTTGGCTGAATCTTAGCCTAGCTTATCTGACCGAACTTTTTTGAGGATGCGATCACGGAATTGCTGATAATCCTGTTAACAGGTTTTTAAGGGCGATCGCTTTGCAGTTTCCTGGACTGCTTTAGCAGCGTTCGCCAAGCTGTCTCGCTGAATGCTCCTAAAGAGACTTCGGATAATGGAACTTTTGTATCTACAAATTGACTGTTTACGGACATTCCCATCAAGCAAGGTATCCGGTTTCTAATTCCCCAAATTTGACGACATTCTGAATCTTCAGCAGCTGCCAAACCAAAACTAGTTACCCAAAGCTTTTTACCTTCGATTTCCATTACTCCAGGGTAAGGTATGGTTTCACCCACTCCAGCGATTATTTCGCTATTGAGAGCAGGATAGGGAACGTCCATAATTTCTAATACTTCTAGCGCTGCCAGTTCACACCATTTTTTAGCACTTGCAATACTGTCAAACTTCACAGGCGCTGATAGCTCTTGATATCTAGAGTCTGGATACTCACAATGAGGATCGCTTAACTGTAGTTCTGCCTGTATCCCTTCCCCATGCTCTATGATTCCTTTTACACTTCGCTCTGAGTTCTCTGACCTATGAAAATTGCATAGTAAGAGCTGCCGATAAATGCGATTGCTCCCTTGTTTATCTGCTTCCAAGTCACGCCAGTTGATTGCGCGAATGTTGTTGGCTTCAGTGCTTACCCAGCTGTGGATTCCATCCCCTGCTGGGGAAGAAATCTCATAAGCAGAAGCAATTATTAGGTCAGTTACTTTTGAGACTGTCATTTTTAAATTTCCCCTTCTTTCACGACTTGCCTGGGATGCATGAACCACCCAGAATCAATCTAGACATAGTAATTAATCACCAATAAATAGCTTTAGAATATGGACGGTAGCAGGCTACATTATTTCTATTTTCATCTTCTATGTAAATGATGCTTCTAAAGTAGGGGCTATTCATTCTGTAGTATGAATATGGGCCATACTCTGGTAAATCAAACCTAATTATTTCTTCTAAATGGATTAATCTATCCAGTTCAAAAGTAATGCATCCTATACTCAACTCTTGCTCAATCTCTTTATAAGTTCTTGGCTTATCATCCTTTAGTAATTCCATGATTATGGCTCTCAATTCTTCTTTTTCTTCAGGTGTCCGTGTGCGCCAATTATCTATACTCATAAGTAGAAAGTTCTTGTGATTCTAATTCGCTAATAAAACCAGTCAAGGCAAATGGGCATTTACAATTTAAAGCTTTTTCTATGGAATTAGCATTCAAGTGATATTCTTGACAGATAATATCAAAAATTTTTTCATAACTCAATTCTAAATTTTTATCTAGTTCCCAAAGTCGTGCTTCTATTTTGGTTGCTAATTCATACATGAGTTACTCTGCACCAACAAAATAAGGGTAATCAGCCGCTCTTCGGGTGAGGGCTAAAAAATCAGTGGCTAAGATGCTTGCTAGGCAAGCTTTTCAGCCTTAGCGTACAATTTTCCCGTTTTGGCACTGTGATGCCATAAGAACTGATTCCAGACGATAACCAGCTTCGCGGATGTAATAAGAAGCTGCACCCACGTCTTCAAACACGCTGTCAAATTGGGGATGAGTTGACGGAAAAATTTTTCTCAGGCGTTCGCTAATTCCTGAGAGTTCTTGCTGAATTGCGATTAGTTCTTGAGTATCATCATCCATGACTTATTTACCACAAAGATAGCTGCCCAGGTGAAACATTTGATTTTCCACCTCTGTGGTATAAAAGGTGACAAGCACTGCAAAGAGCTATAAGGTTGCCTCTGTGGTTCTAAGCTGGATTTCTATCCCAATGATGAACCTGTAGCGTATACACTCTGCGTTTTGAGCGTGTTATATGTGATGTTTTTTCACCAGGCGGTATGCACTGTAATCCACATTTTTGACAACGCCACTGGGCTTGTTGCTTAATTGCAGTGGCAAGTTCTGACCAATTGTCTGGGTATAGAGAATAGGTGAACGTCATCAATCTAATTAAACTAAAGCTTTGAGAATTGTAATGCTTCTAGGGCTGGGCTACGGAAAGAAAAAATATTACTCCTGCTATTAGATAGTCTTAATAGCGGTAGTAATAAAAATTTGGCTGGCTTAGACGACGATGAAAAGCGGTTAGCGCATACCTTCACTTATTTGCTTTTTTGTATACGATAATCACTCTATCTAAGTAAAGTTCATCCGTTACTACTGAGATGGTTCGTATAAGCTGTGAGCCTTGAACTTCAATGCTATCAGCTATTTTCGTGTCCCCATCGTCATATCTGAGCTTTTTTTTATTAACTTCATCGCTAGGTACAGCCCACGATACCAGATCATCAACCAATAAGAAGGCTTTAGATTCATAGAAACTTAGATGACCGTTAAACGGTATAACTTCAGACTCCAATACCCCTTCACTGTCAAACCAATAAACTTTTGGTTCGCCTGTTCTTTCTTCAAAAAATTTCCCATCTGATGAGATAGTTAGAGTAAGTCCTTCGGTTGCTTCTACCTGAGCAATTAAATTGTTGCTGTTACCATTCAACCAATTTTCGACACCATTCGGATCTGGTTCATCACCGATAAATTCAATTTGGCTGTTTAGAGAAATGCTTCCTGTTAACAGCCATGTTCCAATTAATAATTCTATATTCATAGGATTTTTCTAATTATAGGTTTGATTTAGCCTGTTGCTGCTGCGCTACTTGCTCTTTACTTTGTCTCTTGCCCTTTGCACTATTTACTGTTGATTTATCCGGCTCACTACTAGCTTGAACTGACGCAATATTTACCACTAATGGCTCAGTTTCAGTAGCCGGATTTGATGACCGATTATTATCGTCGCTTAAAGATGTGTTTTTCTGGCGACGGCTGCTTTTCTTCAACTCACCTACTAAATATTTGATTCTGCTGCCAGTCAAATTAATCCCCAGCCCCTTGAGCATTTCTGACACTTCATCGTAAGTATAGCCATACTTAGAAGAAGTCAGCTTCTCAATGTATCTCCTCATTTTGCGAACAGCTTCTCTGTCTGATACATCTTCTCGCTCTTTTGGCTTCTGCTCCTTCAGCAGATTGATAGCCTTATCAATCTTGCCCTTCGTAATTACTTCTGAATTCTGATGCTCACTCATGGTTACTCATGAATACCGATTAACTGTTCATTATCGGCTATTTGAAATAATTTGTACCAAGAGAGTTTTCAAAATTCTAGAAAAATCGGCTATTGCGGCTACGCCGAATTACCTTTTCGTATTACGGCTACGCAAACCATTTTTTAGTGTGGCAGCTTCGCTGGTATTCTTATTCAAGCTAATGCTAAAAAATCTGGCTATTACAGCTACGCTGAATCTAGACTTTTACTTAAAATAGCTACGCTGAATTATTTTTTAGTATTGTGGCTACGCCGAACTATTATATTGTGTGGCAGCTACGCTGAATCAGAGAATTTTCATATAGCGGCTACGCCGTTTATATCGACTCTATTACGGCTACGCCGAACCAGAAATTACCTCATGCTTGATTTGATTCAAATTACGGCTACGCCGTTGCTATCCTCCCCTGTAAGTTGTAGGATGATCAGCAGCATGGCTACGCCTTTATACTCCTGCCTTCAGCCCCCTGCTGTGTCCTCCGTACACACGTAGCAGTTGACACTTCGCTTACCCCGAAAATGGGCTAGAAGCCAGCCATGCCTCAAAGCTTACGCTTTGTCTCGCTGCGCTCGAACGGCAGACTGGTTCAAGTGGGGAAACCCCCCTTGAAAAACCCCCCTCGCAATGTCCATCAATATCTCTCTTTATGGCGAATCGCAAGCAGTCAAAAGCTCTAGTCCGAAAGCATATTTTTCCAGTGAGGTTAAGTGATATCGAATTGGATCTGCTGCGAATAAAATCACTTGACGCGGGGATGTCAGCAAGTGAACTGATGAGACGCAATGCGTTGATGCGTCCATTACCCAAACGACTGAGTAAGATTAGTCTACAGACATATTGGGAGTTAGGACAAATCGGGAACAACCTTAACCAGCTTGTTAAAGCAACCAACACAGCCCTTAAAATTGGGCGAACGTTACCTGTTGATCCAGAACTGCTAAGAGAACTTTTAGAACTGCTGCATCAGTGCAGACGAGACATTGCCTCAGATGATGTTGATGATGACGACTCGGAAGAAGAGGAAGAGGATGATTGGGAAGCAGACTAAGGGCAGAGGTTTTCGCAAGCTGTTGGATTATTTAGAATCCCGCGAAGATGCCAAACTCATCGGTGGCAACATGAGCGGGAGAAATAGCCGTGAATTAGCGCGAGAGTTTAAGCTGTCGAGACAACTGAATTCTGATGCAGACCGAGTTGTTTACCATGTCTCATTGTCAGCAGCTAAGGGTGATAAATTAGATGATGAGAAGTGGAACGAAATTGGCTCACGCTACATGAAAGAAATGGGCTTTGATGCCAATCAGTTTGCCATCTTTCGTCACCACAACACCGACGACGACCACATCCACATTGCAGCCAGCAGAATCAGGATGGATACTGGGCTTTTAGTCCATGATTCCTGGGATTATTTACGCTCTGAGAAAGTCCTGCGACAAATTGAGCAAGACTATGATTTAGTACAAGTCCAGGGCAGTAGAGAGAAACTGAATCGCACACCCAGCACGGGACAAATTAGGCGCATAATAAGAGAACAATCAGAATTTGCAGAAGGTAGGCGCGATACCCCACCAGAGCGCACCATTAAAGAGCAGATTCAGCAGACAATTGATAGGGCTAGAGTTGATAGTCCCCAAATGCCGACGCTGATCATGCGCTTGCAGCAAGCAGGAATTAGCGTCAGGACAGGTTTTACTAGGAATGGTAAGTCTAAAGGAATTTCTTATGAGAAAGATGGGCAGGCTTTTAGTGGCACACAACTAGGTGCAGCTTACACTTTCCCTGGACTGCAAAAACATCTTGCTGTTGACTACCAACCAGAACGTGATGATGAACCTATTAATGAATTGCTGCTCAAACCTGTTAAACCACTCCCAGTTGACCAGTTACAAAAGCTCTTTCTTCTTATTGAACGCAAACAACAGCAGCCTGAGTTTACCCCACCACCAGAGGATAAAGTTGTTTGGCAAGTATTACACAAGTACTTAAGCGAGA
>NZ_JAVRCK010000099.1:0-31301 GCF_034530815.1 Nostoc sp. DedSLP03 | reverse complement strand
TTCAAATCCTTTACCTGTGGTACTTTAACGAGTATTGTCGCCCCCTCAAGTAAAAGCCATTTCGTTAGTAGTTTCCTGTAAAAAGATTAGCACTTGCACTACAGGACAATGCTATTGGCGCTTCAACCTCACAGAATAATCGAGCATTCGGAAATTAAGCGCCAGATTAGATTTCGCTAAAGTTTGAAATTCAATATGCAAAATTTAGTTAGCCGCTTGCAAAATGTTACAGAATCTGCACGAATTGGTTCAAGCGTGAGTTCGGTTTTTAAGACTTCAATTTTTTGCACCTCTATCCCAAGTAACCAACGCACAAAATCAGTAGGGTACTGTTCAGCTAAATATTTACAAGCGTTGTTGTAACTCACCCTCTTCCTCTTCTTTTGACACAAAAAAACAGCCGCCTCCACAAGGGAAGCAGCTGTTTTATTATGTAACTACAAAGTATTAGTAATCGAAGTCGCCGCCGCCAGCACCAGCGCCAGCAGGAGCAGCATCTTTAGGCTCAGGCTTGTCAACGATAATACATTCGGTTGTCAACACCATACCAGCAATAGAAGCAGCGTTTTGCAGAGCAGAACGAGTTACCTTAGCAGGGTCAACAATACCAGCAGCTAACAAATCAACAAATTCGTTGGTTGCTGCGTTGTAGCCAATGTTGAAATCCTTCTCTTTGACGCGTTCAGCAATCACAGCACCATTCTGACCAGCGTTTTCAGCAATCCGCTTCAGAGGTGCGGGTAAGGCGCGAACCACAATCAAAGCACCAATCAACTCTTCATCTTTAAGATTGCTCTTTGCCCAAACTTCCAAGTCGGGAGCAAGGTGAGCCAGAGTTGTACCACCGCCAGGAACGATACCTTCTTCCACAGCAGCTTTGGTGGCGTTGATAGCGTCTTCTAAGCGCAGTTTCTTGTCTTTCATTTCGGTTTCGGTCGCTGCACCCACTTTCACTACAGCGACACCACCAGAGAGTTTAGCAAGACGCTCTTGCAGTTTCTCTTTGTCGTAAGAAGATTCGGTTTCTTCGATTTGACGACGAATCTGTTCGACACGAGCTTTAACAGCAACTTCGTTACCTTCGGCAACAATTGTGGTGTTGTCCTTGGTGATGGTGATCCGGCGAGCTTTACCCAAGCTATCCAGCTTGGTATTATCTAGCTTCAAACCAGCATCTTCGGTAACTAGTTGACCGCCAGTTAAAACGGCGATATCTTCTAGTAGTGCTTTGCGGCGATCGCCAAAGCCAGGAGCCTTAACAGCAGCCACGTTCAGCACACCGCGCAAACGATTTACTACCAAGGTTGCCAAAGCTTCTTTTTCAATATCTTCGGCGATAATTACCAAAGGACGACCAGCACGAGCTACTTGCTCTAATACTGGTACAAGGTCTTGTACCAAAGCGATTTTCTTATCGGTCAGCAATAGGAAAGGTTCATCAAAAACCGCCTCCATCCGTTCAGCATCGGTAGCGAAATAGGGAGAGATGTAGCCTTTATCAAAGCGCATCCCTTCAGTGATTTCCAACTCGGTGAACATAGATTTCCCTTCTTCTAGGGAAATTACGCCTTCCTTGCCCACCTTGTCCATTGCTTGGGCAATCATCTGACCAACTTCTTCGTCGTTACCAGCCGAGATCGCACCAACTTGGGCAATGGCTTTGGAATCTTCCACTTGACGGGCGTGTTGAGCAATTTTGTCCACCAAGAAGCCAGTAGCTTTATCAATACCACGCTTGAGGGAAATTGCGTTAGCACCAGCTGCAACGTTCCGCAAGCCTTCTTTGACGATCGCATGAGCTAAAACGGTAGCGGTGGTAGTACCATCGCCCGCTGCATCATTAGTCTTAGAAGCAGCTTGACGAATCAGAGCTACACCAGTGTTTTCAATGTGGTCTTCTAATTCGATTTCTTTGGCGATCGTTACACCATCATTGACGATTTGCGGTGCGCCAAATTTCTTTTCTAGGACTACGTTACGACCTTTAGGGCCAAGGGTAACAGCTACAGACTCAGCCAGGATGTCAATGCCTCGCTCTAGGGCGCGACGGGCGTTTTCGTTGTAGATAATGCGCTTTGCCATAATTTATTGTTAGTTGTCCTTTGTCATTTGTCTTTTGTTCTACCCTTCGGGAAGCCGCCCGGAGGGCGTCTACGTCATTTGTCATTTGTCCTACCCTGCGGGAAGCCGCTGGCGCGTCTATGTCATTGGCTAATGACTAATGACCAATGACCACTAGATAACAACTGCTAAAATATCTTTTTCAGAAAGCAGTACATATTCTTCAGTGCCGAGCTTGATGTCAGTGCCAGCGTACTTAGAGTACAGCACCTTATCGCCGACTTTAATTTCCAATTCCTGACGGTTTCCATCGTCATTACGCTTGCCAGGGCCAAGGGCCACTACTTCCCCTACCTGGGGCTTTTCCTTGGCGGTATCGGGCAAATACAGACCACCAGCGGTCTTTTCCTCAGAGGCGTTCACTTTTACGAAAACGCGATCGCCCAAAGGTTTAACTGTAGAAACGCTTAGAGATAAAGCTGCCATAATTATTTTCTCCTCTCCAGAGTTTAGCACTCTCAACTCCTGAGTGCTAATTTACCGAAAACTGGCGTCCAATGGCAAGAATGCCTTGAGTACGGGTTCCCGAACTAGAAGGTCATAGATGTACTTAAGTATAAATGCTTAATTATTTATACCTTGCGGGTTTTGTTCTGTAAGTTACGAAGAGAGTAGGGGGTGGGGAGTTAGGAGTTAATAGTTAAGAGTTAGGAGTTATAAGAATTTTTTCCCATTCCCCACTCCCCTTCTCAGTCAACTTTATTTGCAAAGCTTGCAAATTGTTATAGAACTGTAATCAGGGAACCGCTTGATGAGTAACAATACAGTGACAGCGATCCAGTCCAACCATCAAATTCCTAAAAAAACTCAATCTTTAGAACATAAGACCCTAAGTAATTGTGTAGAAAGTTTAGGACTTGCAAAAATTCAGCGAGACATTTTTATTTGCGCTGACCAGGCAATTGCTGCTCAAAACGAGCTAGTCTGGAATTCTGGGATTACTTAAAAAAGCGACTTAAAGATTTAAAACTCGATGAGCCGTACTAAAGTCATTCTATTTGCGTCTCTAAAACTAAAGCCAACTGCTTGCGTGTTTCTGGTTCTAGATCCATAATGGTGATTTACCCTGATGGTGTCTGGTATCGCCAAGCAAACCAGGAAGTTACTCTGCGGATCGTCCGAGAACACTGAATAGGTAATAAGGTGGTAGAAGAATATGCGTTTTCAATCCATCTTTTGCCTGAAACTTCCCTAGTTTCTTGTGAACACCTCATAGAGGCTTAACAACGAAAGGATATGGTATAGCAGTAGGCTTTAAGAAAGTGCGGGTTGGTTTTGAGGTAGGGTCATCTTTAAGCCAATACTTACTTGTGAGTCCGAAAGATTATTATTTAATCAGTGTTTTTTACCCCGCCCCTTTCAAAGCGATATATAATAGCGCATTATAGATACTACTGCTATACGTATCCTTGCTGGACTTTTGCTATCGAGCTACTAGTCTATTGAAAGTGCTCGGCATTTTTGAGACTTCGAGACAGCAAAGGCAAGTTAAGTAGGAAAAAGGACAACATCTCGAATAACCCACCATACGAGGATAAATATTCAAGACTTTGATGGACCGAAGCGCGACAAGTGCCACTGCTATGAAAGAGCCCAGCATGAAAGATCACAAACGACTTCTATTGATTGATGATGACCCTAACCTCATCTTGCTGGTGAAGGATTACTTAGAATTCCGGGGATATGAAGTCATCACCGCTGAAAATGGACGTGAAGCTCTGGAAATTTTAGAGCAAGATGTTCCAGACATGATCATCTGCGATGTGATGATGCCGGAAATGGACGGATATACTTTTGTGGAACAAGTCCGGCAAAACGAACGCACCAGCTGGATTCCGGTTCTTTTCCTTTCAGCTAAGGGACAAAGTGCAGACCGAGTTAAAGGTCTGAACAAAGGTGCTGATGTTTATATGGTCAAGCCCTTTGAACCAGAAGAACTCGTAGCGCAAGTTGAGTCCTCGCTGAAACAAACTATCCGTTGGAAAGAACACCAAGCAAAAGGAGGCGAAAACGGTTCCCGCATCCAGGTTCCCTTCGATGTGCAATTAACCCCAACCGAACTGAAAGTAGTTCAGTTTGTTGCTAGGGGTTTAGCTAACCGGGAAATTGCTGAAGAACTCAATGTTAGTCAGCGAACGGTTGAAAGCCATGTGTCCAATATGTTGGGCAAAACCAATCTCCACAATCGCACTGAACTAGCGCGGTGGGCGATTGAAAATCAAATGGCTTAAACAAAGTTAAGAGTTAAAAGTTATGAGTTATGAGTTATGAATTTTTTAACTTCTAACTCTTAACTCCTAACTCCTAACTAAATTTACCAACCATCTTCTTCAGGGCTGGATTGGTGCAAAACTTCTAAATCCAGTTCATCCAGGTAAGTCAAGGCACTTTCAATCTGGGAAACAGTGCCCCGTAGTTCCAGCTCAAAGCAGCTATATTATGGCACGTTTGCGCTTATCTCGGCAGTAGCAATAATTACTGTGATACCGTAGTGAGAAACTAGTCGTCAAATGACTGGTTCCTCATGCAAGTCTTTAGGAATACGAACCTGGATGCGAGTTTGGGTGCGTCTATTATCTAAAATATCAGTATTAGATTTTACTTGTTTATTTGGAATTGCCATTCTAGCTTCCTATTTGACTTCTGGGATGAGGGTTTGGCTTTGGACGACTTCTCATCCTATGCACGCAAACGGTAGCAAATGATTCATAATTCATCATTAAGATTCGATGAGATGAATTATGGATTCCTATAAAAAAGTGCGATCGCATTTAAGTGAATAATAAACTTATTAACTTATAAGTTAACTTTTTTGAAAAATGAATAAACATCTTGGAGAATAATTCTCCGGTGAAATCTTAATTCAAGTGTTGCTTTTATGATTAACAGGTAATGCTATTGGAATTTCGATCGTAAATTCCGTTCCACAAGCAAGTTCAGACTTTAGCTGGATATTTCCCTGATGTTTTTCAATAATTTGATGACTAATTGCTAAACCTAGTCCCGTTCCTTTGTTGATAGGTTTAGTTGTAAAAAAAGGATCGAATATCTTGCTTTTAATCTCAGAATCTATTCCATTACCGTTATCTCTAAATGTAATTATGACTGTTTCTAATTTAGTTACTTCAGTTTGAATTACAATTTGCTTTTGCATCTGATTATCCAGCTCTAGTAAAGCATCAATGCCATTACTAAGGATATTCATGAATACTTGGTTTAGTTGTGCTGGATAACATTGAACTGGTGGGAGATTTCCATACTTTTTAATAATCTCAATTTTTGGTTGTAAGCGATGATTTAAAAGTAATAAAGTACTTTCAATTCCTTCATGAATATTAACAGCTTTTTTATCCGACTGATCGAGTCTAGAAAAGTTTTTTAGGGACAGCACGATATCACGAATTCGATCGGTTCCTATCCTCATTGATGAAAGAATTTTTGGTAAATCATCGATGATGAAATCAATATTAAAGTCGCCAAATTTTTCTTCAAATAGAGAATACGAATTTGGATGTTCTTGTTGATACAGTTGGATTAAATTTAAAAGACAGTTGACATGGTTATTAAGATGATTAAAATTACCGTGAATAAAATTAACAGGATTATTAATTTCGTGCGCTAAACCTGCAACCATCCGACCTAAGCTAGACATTTTCTCTGTCTGGATCAATTGAACTTGGGTAGCTTGTAATTCTCGTAAAGTATTTTCTAACTGTTGTGCTTGAAGTTGGGCAGTAGTAGTTGCAGTAGTGAGTGCTTTGAGGTTATTGTAAGCTTTGGAATGATAACGAATGCGGGCAATTAACTCAACTGGATCTGGTAATTTGATTAAGTAGTCATTAGCGCCTTCGGTAAAAGCTTCTGCTTTGAGCTTTGCTTCTTCTTTACTGGATAACATAACGATTGGTACATCACGAGTTACTGGATGAGAGCGAAACCAACGCAGTAACATTAATCCATCGATATCTGGCATCACCATATCCAAAAATATCACCGTTGGTTCTATGGCGATCGCATCTTGAATAGCTTTAGCTGGATTACTTGTGTAGTGAAGGGAAATATCTGTTTCTGTCGCAAGTATCCGACGGAAGGCTTCGCTGATAATTACCTGATCGTCAATTAGCAAAAGTTTGACTGTGGATATTTTGGCATCCAGAATAAATGGCATAGCTTGTGGGGTTTGTGGTTCACTCCAGTTTGGTGATAATCTTGCTGTCTTTGGAGATATTTCTAAGAGTGCTGTTTCTTGCAGGTTCATTTAGCACCTCTAAATAGGTCTTTGTTGTTAATACTACAAATTAGTCAGTTAAATATACTAGTTTAAATTTGTCTTAATTGTATCTCAGTAATTAAAGATATTAGTGTTTTGCAATACTTCGTAAAGGTGTTTTAAGTATCGGCTTTTATGCACATCTTTTATTAAGAGTATAATAACATACTAGTTAATTAAGCATTTTGCCGTAAATTTGATACAGGCTGATGCGATCGCCTCAACTGGCAAAACCTCTACCGCAGCTTTTAATTCCACTGCTACTTTCGGCATACCATAAACAACGCAAGTTTTGCGGTCTTGAGCAATAGTATGCCAACCTGCTTCGCGCAATTGTTTTAAGCCTTGAGCGCCATCTCCACCCATCCCCGTCAGCAACGCCCCAATCCCCTTTCCAGTCCAATTTTTAGCCACACTCTTGAAGAAAACATCAATTGATGGACGATAAAAAAAATGTAGTGGTTCTTTGTCATAGCCAAAGGTGAGGTCGGGACGCATTACTAAATGAAGATTTGTGCCAGCAAGCAGAACTTTACCAGGTTGTGGTGTAGAACCTGCGATCGCTAGTTGCATAGGTAGAGGAATTTGCTCATTCAACCAGGCGGCAAAACCTTGGACAAATTGGGCATCTATATGTTGAACAATAACCACAGCCGCCGGAAAGTCTTGGGGAAATTGGCAGAGAATAGTTTTCAATGCCTGGGGTCCACCAGTGGAAGCCCCAATAACGATTAGAGGTGGAAGTGATTTTGAGTGATGGACAGGAGGCGATCGCCGATGTGAAGATTTACCAATTAAGCGGGCGATCGTGGCAATTTTATTTAGTAGCCCATCATCACCTAAGATAGGCGTGTTAATGGCATCCAAAGCTCCATAGCCCATTGCTTCAAAAATCTTGGCTGCATAGCGATTAACGCTAGCTGTCACCATCACAATCGCGCAGGGAGATTGCCTCATGATATGCCGTGTAGCTTCTACTCCATCCATACTGGGCATCAGCACATCCATCAAAATCAAGTCAGGAGTATCAGCCGCACACTTACTCACAGCTTCCGCACCATCGTAGGCAACCCACGCCAGCTTGTAACCTGGTATTTTTACCACAGCCCGCCGCAGTGCCTCTACAGCCATGAACATATCGTTAGCGATCGCAATTCTCACAAATTATGACATTTCTCCAAAATAACGCGACAAATACAACAGATAGAAACCCAGATTAAATCTAGGATCGGCCCTTTCAAGGTGGTGAAATTTAAAACTAAAATTGGTAATTTCAATATTCAGAAAGCCCAAAATCTCAGCGGAGGATTCAAAATGGTAGCACTGAAACAATGTATCTTTGTTCGTCACCTTGAAAGGGCTAGTCCTATATAATTTAAATGCCTTTGCCATATAGTCAAAACTCCAGTTTATAAAGCATAAGGAGTAACCAATGAAGCACTTTACCCTGTTTACTTTTTTGTATCTAGCAGCGGGAGCTTGCCTAACAGCGATCTTCTTTGGAAATTCTGACATCACTCCAAACGTTAAAACAATTCTGCTAATTAATGCTGGACTGTTATACCTTACCTCTGTCCTAAGTACTTTTCCATTTTGGCGTAATCGCGTACTACAAAGCGAAGCGAGATTGCGCGATAAACCTGCTTGGGATCGGAATATTGTCATGATTCTACCAATATTCATCATTGTATTGATGCTTGTTATAACCATCCCCGACCTGGTGAATCACAACTGGACAACTCCGGTAATCGCCAGAGCATCTGCAGGGCTACTAGTCATCCTACTTAATGCAGAACAACTTTTTATCAGAAACAAAATTCGGCAAGAATCCTGATTACTAGACAGACAGTACAAGGAGATGGATAAGATTTTTTGTCAATGCGTAAGTCCTAGATTCAGCCCTTGCAAGATGGTGAAATTTGAAACGAGAATTGCTAATTTCAACATTCAAAAAGCCCAAAATCTGAGCGGAGGATTTAAAATGGCAGCACTGAAACAACGTATCTTCGTTCGTCACCTTGAAAGTGCTAGTCCTAAAATCTTACTTTCTTAATTACGAATTACGAATTATTATCAAGCCTCTCCAATTAAATCAATCACCGCCTTTAACAGAGTGTCGTCATGAAAGCTGCTCTTAGTTAAGTAGTAGTCTGCACCTGCTTCTAATCCTTGCAGTCGGTCTTCTTCCCGGTCTTTGTAAGAAACGATAATCACAGGTGTTTGCTTCAACTTGGCATGAGTTTTTATCTGGCTGGTGAGTTCAAAACCGTTCATTCGGGGCATATCAATATCTGTCACCACCAAGTCATAATCGCCGCTGCGGATTGCATTCCAACCATCAATGCCATTAACCGCCACTTCCGCTTTGTAACCATTGTTTTCCAAAAGCTTGCGCTCCATTTCGCGCACAGTGATCGAATCATCCACCACTAACACTCGCTTGTAAGTTTTGGTAACTGCCTGATGAGCAGACTGATTTACCTGAGAAAGTTGTCCACTAGAAAACACCTTCGCAATAGAACGTACCAAATCTTCAACATCGACAATCAATACTGGAGAACCATCATCCATCAGGGCGGCGGCGCTAATGTTGGCGACTTTACCAAGACGGGGATCTAGGGGGCGGACAACCAAACTGCACTCACCGAGAAATCGATCTACAACTAATCCATAACGATTGAGGCGATCGCTAATTACAATCACTGATAGCGATTCTATATTCACCGCAGGCGAGGCTAACTCTAAAACTTGACTTGCTAAAATCAACTCCACAGGTTGATTATTCATCAGGAAAAATGGGCGATTTTCCGATACAGCAATCTTAGACTTCGATAATATCAACACCTGTTCAATGCGCGTTAGCCCAAAAGCATAAGGTTCACCAGCAATTTCCACCAGCAGGGTGCGAATCACAGATAGCGTCAGCGGTAACTGCAAGTGAAAGGTCATACCCCTTCCCAACACAGAAACCGCCCGCAGCGTCCCGCCAACTTCCCGGACTGTGCTATGGGCGATATCCAACCCCACACCTCTACCCGAAATTTCAGTTACAGTTTGGGTTGTGGAGAAACCAGGTAAAAACAAGAATTCCATCAACTCAACTTCGGTAAGTTGAGCTGCCATTTCCGGGTTTGTCAGTTGTTTGCCGATCACAACTTGGCGCAAAAACTCGATATCGATTCCCCGTCCATCATCTGCAACGGTGATAAACAACATTCCGGCGCGATGGGTAACTTCAATCCGAATAATTCCTTCTTCTGGCTTTCCTGCTGCTAAACGCTCTTGGGGCAGTTCAATGCCATGATCGATCGCATTCCGCAGGATATGAGTCAAGGGAGCTTCCAGACGTTCTAGAATATCTCGATCTACCAAAGTAGACTTACCAACGATTTCCAGTTTCACCCGTTTACTCAATTGTCTTGCTAAGTCGCGCACCATCCGCGGAAATCCCTGTCCCCCATCTGCAAAGGAACACATTCGAGTAGCAATAACTTCCTGATATAAGCGCTGGGCAAGGTTAGCAGAACGCTGAGAAAATTGTTCTAGTTCGTTTTGGCGATCGCCGATCATCTGGTAACATTCATGAGCTTTTTGATGAGTTGCGCTCAAGGTTTCTTTAATTTGCCCATTCAGATGATAGTTGCCCAATAACTCTTGTAACTTCTCCAGCAGATTGGACAATTCCCCCTGATTGCTTCTCAGTTTCAGCAAAGAGTTCGCAAATGGTTCTAATAAATTCGCCTCAACTAAAGACTCTCCTGCTAAACCCATTAAGCGATTCAAATTTTCAGTACTCATTCGCACCGCCCGATTTTGGGTGATGCCCAGTTCTTCTAATGGGGATGGGGAAATCAAGATTGTCTGTTGATTGTCTTCTAACTGTGCTGTTGTTATTAGGGGATGAATTTCTGTAAAGGTTGGCTGTGGAGTTAGGATATTAGCGATCGCACTTATCAATGATTGAATGCCAACATCTTCTAACAGCTGCAAATTTGGGTTGGCTGTAACCATTTGAGCTATCCGCAAGAGCATATCTACCCCTTGCAGTAATACATCAATGCGATCGGCAGTTAAGGTAACTTTTCCCTCTTGAGCCGCCACAAAGCAGTCTTCCATGACGTGAGCAAGGTTGACAGCCGGATCGATTTGGACAATTCGCGCAGCGCCTTTGATGCAATGGGCTGCCCGCATTAAAGCTGCCAGTTCTGGTTGAGGATCGGGCTTAGTTTCCAGTGCCAACAGGCGATCGTTCAATACCACAACTTGAGCTTTTACTTCCATGTTGAATAAATCAAGCAAGGAAAGATTGCTAACATCAAATTCTTCTAACATTACTACACCTTCCTAGAATACCGATTCATTAATCCTGGAAGAACGTCTCCCCCAACCCCTTCTCCTACAAGGCTACGGTGTACACACAAGTCTCTCGATCTGCACCTTTGTTGCATCGCCTTGCACGTTTGTTGTATCGACTCGCACCTTTGTTGCATCGCCCTGCACGTTTGTTGCATCGCCTTGCACGTTTGTTGCATCGCCCTGCACGTTTGTTGTATCGACTCGCACCTTTGTTGCATCGACCTGCACGTTTGTTGTATCAACTCGCACCTTTGTTGCATTGACCTACAAAAATTAACCCACTCTACGTTTTGCAGCAACTTTAAAAGATTTGTGTGTACACCGTAGCCTACGAGGAGAGGAGAGTTTAGCTCCCTCTTTCCTTGTAGGCAAGGGGGGTTAGGTTTTTAATTACAGCACCTTCCTAGCCAAGGTGGTGAATAACAATTCATCATCCAAATAGCTGACAGATCGCTCCATTTGCGATCCGCTAGGTTGCCAGTGAAATAATCCTTTTGTATAAGTTTGAGTCAGACTCTTAGGCGGATCTTGTAACTCATCCCGGTGAAATCGGTGTACTCCATAAAGTTCATCTACACCAAACACCCAAGTTTTATCAGCCTTTTCTAGCACCACCATACGCGAATACACCACTGAACTGGGCGTTTGTACTGCTGTCTCGGCAGTTTCCAAATTCAAAAGATCGCTCAAAGAGATACACAATAGTAATTCGCCTCGAATACTTACCAATCCCCGCAAGATTTGATTGCTGCGATGCGGTATGGTATGAACTACACTTGCAGGAGAAATTTCTTTGAAGATTTGGGCAGAAAGTGCCAGCCATTCCCGTTGCAGACGAAAAATCACAACTGTGATTTGAGTGGTGGTTAAAGTATGGGATATCTGGGAATTTTCATCAGTTCTAGATTTAGCCAGTAACTCAGTCCACTGATGGCGATAATCTTCAGATATGGAGCGCTCTAGCAAATAGCGTCCAGCAGTAGAGTAAACGGGGCAATTGCGGCAATGGGTGTAGGTGGCTAATTGCGGACAGGAGCGATCGCCCTCAATGCCGATAAAATTCCAACAACGTTCAATATTTAATGGCGTAGTGGGGTTCATAAGGGCTGCTCAAGAGAATTAGTGCAGGGGTATAACGTTTTCTGCTTCCACCTGAAAGCAGGCAATCTCTTGACGCAATCCCTGCGCCACTTGGTTAAGTTGGGCTATGGCATGATTAATTTCCCGCAAGGAATCCGTACTTTGCACAGAGGTACTGCTCAATTGCACCATCGTTTCACTAATTTGTTGCGCTCCCACAGATTGGGTTTCCATACCCTGGTTGACAAACTCAAATCGCGGATTTAGGTCTTGCACTTGCTGGATAATTTGTCCAACCTGTGTACTAATATTGGCAACATCTTCTATACTCCGCCCGACTTCTGCGGCAAACTTGTCCATTTCCATCACACCTGTAGAGACTGACGATTGCATCTGCTTCACCATCTGCTCAATATCGAGGGTAGCAACGGCGGTTTGATCTGCTAGTCGGCGAATTTCTCTAGCAACGACAGCAAAGCCCAAGCCATACTCTCCAGCTTTTTCGGCTTCAATCGCCGCATTTAACGACAGCAGATTCGTTTGATCTGCCACCTTGGTAATTGTGACAACAATAGTATTAATGCTATTTGCCTTTTCGCTAATTACTCCCAATCGAGCAGCGATCGCATTAGTGGCTTCTGCTAACTGCCGCATAGTGGTTTCCATTCGCACTATATCTTTTTGACTATCATTGGCTGCTGTCGTTGTGATTTGGGAAATGGTTGCAACTTGTTCCATTGCACTTACTAATTCCCTAGAGGTAGCGGAAATTTCTTTGGTAGCAGCAGCTACCTCATTAGTAGAAGCTACTTGCTCAATGAGCGTCCCTTCTAACTGTTTACCTGAAGCTGCTATTTGAGTCGCTGAGGAAGTAACCTGTATGCCTGAATGCTGTACCTGACGAATCAGAGTGTTCAGATTCTGAGTCATGCTTTGGAAAGCAGTTAAGAGTCTATTCATTTCATCTTTGCTGTTGGAATCAGCCGTGACCTTAGTTGTTAAGTTACCCGTGGAAATTTGCTCTGCAACCCTAACAACACCAAGAATCTGAAATGCAATTTGTCGAGCGATTACCAAGCCAAAAATAATCGCAGTTATGGGGCCAATGGCAATTCCGACAGAAATCCAGAAAATACTGCGGGCCACATTCTGTTCGACTTCTTTTTGCGTATCTAATATGTAACCTTCATTAAGTTTTAAAAGTTTTTCTGCTTGGACATCAGTTATTTTAAATAATGGTTCTTCCTTATTTGCTCCCTCATAATCCATGCGATTACGTAATTGAATTGCTGTTTTAATAGTGTCAAAATCTGAAATCTTCTCTTTTCCTTGACGAATTAATTCAATTTGTTTTTTCCAAGGATTGTGAATACCAAGTTGAGTGAACTGTTGTTCAATATCTAACAATTTCTCATGAGCTTGCTTCCAGGCATCCAGTTGTTCTTTAAGTAAGGCATACTCGTTTTTTTCTTGCTCGCTTAATGGCGTTGCTTCGTACTGTTTAATACCTTCATTAATCTGTTTCCAAGCATCCTGTATTTGCATTATTGCACCTTGTCTTTCAGTAACAGTGACTTCAGGATCAAATAGTAACCGTTCTGCCGATTGGATTTGTGTCTGACCTTCGTTAATCTTCCATATCCCGGACACACTGGGGAGGTTATCCGTCGCCAGTATATTGATGTACTGATTTAACTCGTTGGTGGTGAACCATCCCAGCAAGGCCATCGTGAGTACAATCAGTCCCATGAATAAAAATGAACCGATCAACCGTGTTTGCAAGGTGATGTTCTTGAACATTGGGTATCCTATTGTTCGTCTGTTGCTGTAAAACGCGTTCAGTTCTTAAAATTCCCAAATCACAAACAAGATGAACAGTCTGTATTTTTATTTTGAAACAAATTATTAAGTAGCTAGCTTAGTTCAGAGACTAGATTTTACTGATGATGTAAAAATCTTGAAATATTTCCTCAATTGTTGATTAGATTGATTGCTGAGGAGTTAAAGTAGAATATTCTGTTTTCACCTGAAAGCGGGTAATCTCTTGACGCAATCCTTGAGCAACTTGATTGAGTTGAGCTATGGCATGATTAATTTCCCGCAGAGAATCAGCTGTTTGCACTGAAGTACTACTCAAGTGCACCATCGCATCACTAATTTGTTGCGCTCCTTGAGACTGTATTTCTGTACCTTGATTTACAGCTTCAAAACGTGGTGCTAAATATTGTACTTGGTCGATAATTTGACCAACTTGAGAACTAATGCTGGCAACATCTTCTACACTTCGTCCAACTTCAGCAGCAAACTTGTCCATTTCCATCACGCCTGTAGAAACGGAGGATTGCATCTGCTTCACCATCTGCTCAATATCTAAGGTAGCGACGGCAGTTTGGTCTGCTAGTCGGCGAATTTCTCTAGCTACTACAGCAAAACCTAAGCCGTATTCTCCAGCTTTTTCCGCTTCAATCGCAGCATTTAAAGACAACAAATTAGTTTGGTCTGCCACTTTCGTAATTGTGACAACAATATTGTTAATATTATTAGCTTTTTCACTAATTACCCCAAGTCTGGCAGCTATAGAATTGGTGGCTTCTACTAGTTGGCGCATGGTAGCTTCCATCCGTAATAAATCTTTTTGACTATCACTAACTGCTCTATTCGTGGCTTGTGACATTCCTGCCACTTCTTCCATCGTTTTCACCAGTTCTTTAGAAGTCACAAAAATTTCCTTGGCAGCTGCTGTAACTTCATTAGTAGAAGCTAATTGCTCAGTAATTGTAGCTTCCAATTGTTTGCCTGATGCTGCTATTTGAGTTGCTGAAGAAGTCACTTGTATCCCAGAGTGTTGTACTTGACGAATAAGTTTATTCAGACTCTGGATCATATTTTGAAACACTTGCAATTCCTAGAGTTCCCAGATCGGAAACGAGATTAACAGTTTGCATATTCAATTTTGAAACAAATTATTAAGCACTATCCTGATTCACTTCTTCTTTAGTCGGTGAATCCGCTGCCAAAGGATATTTGCGCTACCAATATTTCCTTGATGTTCTCTGAGTAATGCCAAATGAATAAGTGCCTCTTCATGAGTAGGTTGCAGGTAGATTGCTTTTTGAAAAGATTGTTCCGCCTGCTCATTTTGTGCCATTGCTTGCTGTACCTGACCAAGTAGAAGGTACGCTTCAATACTGACCTGATTTTGGTTCAGATAGTCGTTGCATAATTTAGCAGCCTCATTCAACTGACCTTGATTAGCTAAGTTTCTGGCTGTTTCTAACAAATTTTCCTTCAGGTCTTTTAGTAATATAAGGTTTTGAGAAGGAAGATTCAATCTCGCTTGTGCAGCAAACTTGGAATTGTTTTTGTTCGGTAGTTGTCGCTTGTTGAGAACATCGATATTTTTGCTTGTCAAGTCTTGTTTCTGAAGATTGGGACAATGATTTTTGCGAATATTCTCGCACGTTGGGGACTTTCGATGAGTAACCACTGAATCTTGACGAACTGAAACAAATTCAGTTTTCGATAGTAACCAAGCTTCAGCATGTCCAACAAATAGCAAACCTTGCGGGTTTACCAACCTTTTTAGAACTCTAATAGTATGTACCTTGGTAGCACTATCAAAGTAAATCAGCAGGTTACGGCAAAAGACAATATCATAGGGCGGCGTACCCAATAAAAAATCGGTATCTACTAAGTTACCGTGCAGAAAATTCACCATACTTTTCACCTGTTCGCACAGGCGATATCCTGTCTCAGTTGCGTGAAAATAGCGCTCTTTAAACGATTGGCTATTGCCGCGAAACGAGTATTGATGGTAGATTGCTCGTTGCGCTTTTAGTAGGCACTTGTTACTAATATCAACAGCATCAATGTGAATGTTTGTTGAATTTAATCCTGCTTCCAAAAGAGCGATCGCAATGGAATATGGTTCTTCACCCGTTGCACAGGGTATACTCAAAACCCGCAGTACACTTTGGGGATTTTTTGGCAACCATTCAGATAAGACGTAATGCTTCAGAAATGCAAAAGACTCTGGTTCTCGAAAAAACCAAGTTTCTGGAACAATTACACTGTCAATCAGTGCTTCCCATTCCTGGGTAGATCCCTGTAACTTCCCTAGATAGTGAGCAATATCCGTGATGCCACAATCTGCCATGCGTTGATAAATTGCACTGGCGATCGCATCAGCACCAATAGAATTTGCATCTAAACCAATCTTGCTTTTTAGTAAAGCTTCAATAACAGATTGTGCCATTTATAGAGTCTTCAGACCAATCTAAAATCTAGTATTGTGATGACTTTCTGGCAAGAGATTGACTTGCTGTGCTTCTGACAACAAGTACTCAATGCGAAGGCACTGAATCATCCCTCGATCATCTACAATCATTTTGCCCAAATATGGCGCTGTATCTATCTGGATATTGGCATCGATAAATTCAGATTCAGACTGGTGTAATGTTTCTACAACTTGTTCTGTCATCAAACCCAAAATATAGGGAGCCTGAAGTTCTGTATTATTACTTCCCCAATAATTGACTAGGACAATTCTAGTACTCAGGTACTCACTGGAAGGTTTACCACGCATTAACTGACATAAATCGATTACTGGTACAATGCGTCCCCGATAATTAAAAACACCAGCGATATGTTCAGGCTGGTGGGGCAAAGTTTTGAGTACAACAAGTGGTATTACTTCTATAACCTGTCGGCTTGCTATGGCATATCGCTCATTTCCAATGTTGAGAAGTAACATTAGCATTAACTTACATCTCCAGTGCTAGCTTTTGTATTACTTATAGACTATGCAAAACGCTTATCCTACGATGTCTAGTAATAGTAGGTTGAGTTGACACAAGGAAACCCAAGATTAACAAATTTAATTTTTATCAGCAATACATGAGACTCATTCTTTCAAGCTGCCATGTATAACAATATCTGTAAATTCATTGCCGAAAACTTCAAAGATGATTTGGCAACTTGGTTACTAGGTTCACCGATTAAATTAACAGAACTTAGCCCTACTGAATTATCAAGCGAACCAATTCGCAAGGCATAGCCGTGCGGAGGTTCCCCCCGTTGAGGCGACTGCCGCACCGATTCGTTAATTTTCTTGCAATCTGATGATTTAGTTCTACATACCGAATTTCAAACCGATCTTGACGAAGATATTCACTTTCGGATGTTAGATTATCGAGTTAGGGTTTATCGCCGTTTTTCTAACAAAGAAATGCGTCAAATAGTAATTTATTTGAAAAAAACAAGTTCAGAATTAGTCTATAAAAATAGTTTTAAATTAAACAATACTTACCTTACACAAATAATGTAATAATACCTAATATTTATCAATCATTATTATTGTTTATAATCTTTAAGAGCTGATTCGTAAAGAAAATCTTAAGGATACCCAACTCATTGCTGGGCATGACTTTCAGACAATTAACGCTTGATTGACTCAAATTCCTGAAACCCTTACGAGACAAAGACTTTACTCTAGTTTACAAATTAGCTCTAAGCCAAGGATAGTAGACAAAGCTATTGCCAAGTTATCTAAATAACTATTATCCAAATGACCAATCACTCTGATAATTTTTGATTTATCAACAACCCGAAGTTGCTCACAAAGCACAACAGAATCTTGGCTTAAACCACCGATACCAGCAGGTACAAATACATGAGAAGGTAAAATAGCACGTCTAATTTTTGAAGTGAATGGTGCGATAATAGTATGGGGGCTAACAGCATTTGCCCGATCAATTTGCACTACTACCACAGGTCTAATCCCTGCTTGTTCTGTACCAATAACAGGATTGAGATCGCACAAAACTACATCTCCTCTTGAGATATCTACCACTGGATTTCTCCACGTGCCAAGCGTTCTTCATAATCTTTTAAATTAGATAAATATTCTGAAAAATCTGATTCTACTATTTCTAACGATTCGCTAAACTGAAGCCATAATTCCCAGTTCTTACCGCTATGCTTCATTAATAGGAAGTCGATAAAATCACTTACTTCCTGAACTAAAGCTTCTGGCATTTGCCGGATTTTACCAATGGTTTGGTCTTGTATACTCATGATAAATGTTTTTAGTTAGATTTCTCTTTATCTACAAAAGTCAAAAACCTGGCGATTGGAAATAGCCAGGTCGAATAATTTAAACTAAAATTCAGCACTTTGTGGTGTACGCGGAAAGGGAATCACATCACGAATATTTCCCATACCAGTTATAAATTGCACAAGTCGTTCAAAACCCAGTCCAAAACCTGCGTGAGGGACAGTACCATAACGACGCAAATCAAGATACCACCACAAGTCTTCTGGCTTTAACCCCTGCGCTAATACACGGCGTTCTAATACTTCTAAACGTTCTTCCCGTTGAGAACCACCGACAATTTCGCCAATTTTCGGTGCAAGAATATCCATTGCCCGGACGGTTTTTTCATCGTCGTTCAAGCGCATATAAAAGGCTTTGATTTGCGCTGGGTAATCTGTGACAATTACTGGCTTTTTAAATTGTTGTTCAGCTAGATAGCGTTCGTGTTCTGATTGTAAATCTAAACCCCAACTCACAGGATATTCAAATTTAACATCAGCTTTTTCTAAAAGTGCGATCGCTTCTGTATAAGTTAAGCGTTCAAACTGATTATTAATAATATTCTCGGCTGTTGCCAACACAGATTTATCAATGCGTTCATTGAAAAATTCCATATCTTCTGGGCAAGTTTCCAATACATATTTAAAAATGTGCTTGAGAAACGCCTCAGCTAAATCCATATCGCCTTCTAAATCACAAAAAGCCATTTCTGGCTCAACCATCCAAAATTCTGCTAAGTGGCGGGAAGTATTGGAATTTTCGGCACGGAAGGTAGGGCCAAAGGTGTAGACGTTAGAAAACGCCATCGCCATCACTTCTGCTTCCAATTGGCCGCTAACTGTTAGATATGTGGGTTTAGCAAAAAAGTCTTGGTTGTAATCTACTGCTTGGTTTTCTGTGCGGGGAATATTCTTTAAATCTAAACTGGTAACGCTAAACAATTCACCCGCGCCTTCGCAATCACTAGCAGTGATGATGGGTGTGTGTACCCACAAAAAGCCTCTTTGTTGGAAAAATTGGTGAATTGCTGTCGAACAAGCATTTCTGACACGGAAAACTGCACCAAAAGAATTAGTTCGCGATCGCAAATGTCCAATAGTTCGCAGAAACTCAAAGGAATGGCGTTTCTTTTGCAGGGGATATGTATCGGGATCAGCTTCCCCGTAAACTTTCACGGACTCGGCTTTCAACTCAATCCGTTGTCCTTTACCAAGAGAAGCCACTAGTACCCCTGTTGTCTCAACAGCAGCACCCGTATTCAATTTTTTCAATATAGCTTCGTAATCTGGCAAATCCTGATTAATGACGACTTGCAAATTAGCTAGTGATGAGCCGTCATTGACTTCAATAAAAGCAAACCCTTTGGACTCGCGCTTCGTCCGCACCCAGCCTTGCACTTGGAGGGACTCATCAGGTTGGCCACTTCGCAATATTTCTGCAATCCGTCGATTTACCATATTTTACAACTTATATTTCGTTAACGTAGTCAGTATAAATATTAAAGAATCTTAACCATTTAACCCAATCCAAAATCCAAAATCCAAAATTGGATTTACCCAGCATAAGACTTTAATATCCAGCCTATGATAACGCCCATTCCACCAAAGCGGACGACTTGCCAGAAAGGTTTTTTGAGGCTACGCCAAGAAAATAACTGGCTTTCTAAGTTCACTTCTAGCCTTTCCAACTGCTGTTGAATGTGCCGTAACTCTGCTTTGATTTCTGGTGTCTGAGATTTATTGTGCTTTAGTTGATCCCGGCGCTGTTGCCATTGTGCCTGTTCTTGGCGATCGCGTTGCACTCGATCGTAACGTTCTCTTAAGGATAGGAGCGATCGCTCTACTTCCTCTAGTTCTTGCTCAAAATCTGGTTCGGGATTTTCTGCTGACGGCTGTGATTGTTTAGGCGGCTTCATTTACAAGTAGTAAAGTAGAAGTAAATGCAAATGTGCCAATAGTTATGTCCCAATCTACCCAGCTGCCGAAAACCAGTCAACTGAATGAACTTAGTACTCTAGAACTTGCTCAAGCCCTGATGGAAAGACTGAGCATTTCCCCTAACGATTGGCATCGCCTCAAGTCTAACCGCAATTCCCGCGCTAATGAACAAGTGGCAGCAGCGATTGTGTATCTTTTAAAGAATCAGCCACAAGAAGCTCAAGCGAGATTAGAACAGGCAATTGGTTGGTTAGATCGCTCCATTTCCGCCCCTCCCTGTCCGACTCACGGAAAAAGTTAGAAGTTAAGAGTTAGGAGTTATGAATTATTATTCAACTTCTAACTTTTAACTCCTAACTCCTAACTACCCTACCGTCGCAGAGATAATCCCCGGCGATTTTCCATTTGTTTACAAAGCCTCAATTCTGTGCCTTTGCGGTTCCACTCTACCCGATCAAAAATTTGATGCAGAAGACATAAACCACGACCATTTTCTGACTCATCTGGTGGAAGATAGTCTGTTGGTTCTTCATTACTAGTAGATGAAGGAGTAAAACCACTACCTTGGTCTGATATTATCCACCAATATTGATTATCTATTACGGAAAAACGAACTACAACTGTTTTACTCGGATCGAGATTATTACCATGTTTAGCTGCGTTGACTAGGGCTTCTTGAAGTCCTAGCCGCAGTTCTGCTTGTAATCTTGCTGGAATTTCTGCCAACAATAAGTCTAATATGGGACAAAGGTAGAGGGTTGAGGCAAAACTAATAGTGCCCCAATAACGTCCAACTGGACGGAGTGAAATAGTAATCACAAGAGAAACCCCATAGCTTTCAGTTAGCTAGACATCAGTTTGCTATTACAGTCACCCTGATAAAACTTGAGGTGGTCATGCTGCCTTCAAACTTGCGTCTTTAAAACTAAATTTTGAAAATGCTAGGGAGCATTGGCTCTATAGTCTGAATTGGGATTGTTTAGATATATCGGCTGGAATAAATTTGATAATCAACTCAGCAAATTAAAAATATGCTGTTAATTTTAGAGAGTATTGGCATACTCTAATTAGTTGCCGATTTATAATTCACACAATCTTCTTCATGTTTTTCAGAACCTATGCTACTTGAATTTATTTAAACAAAATGAATTTTTATTTTTCGCTTAATTCAATTTTAGCATCTTTAGTATGCACTACACTAGAAATTTCAAATTTCAGTTTTTTTGAAGGAATTACTAACCTTGTCAACAATGTGATAGCACAAGAAAGGCGGCAGCTTCAACATGAGCAGTTTGAGGGAAAAAATCAGCAGGTTGTACCCGTGTGATGGTATATTGCCCATCTTGACAAAGCAATTTCAGGTCGCGGGCGAGGGTAGCTACTTTACAGCTGACGTAAACGATCCTATATGGTTTCAATTGCCGTAAAGTATCTATGACTGCGCGATCGCACCCCTTACGTGGCGGATCGAGTATTACTACTTCTGGTATTGTGCCCATTTGGGGAAGCAATTTCTCTACTGCCCCAACAAGGAAAGTCACATTATCAATTCCGTTGCGGTGGGCATTCAAAATTGCTTGTTCTACTGCTGCTGGTTGCACTTCTAATCCTGTAGCAATACGTACTTTTTTGGCAAGGGGTAAAGTTAAAGTCCCAATACCACAGTAGGCATCAACTAGGAACTCATGCCCTTGAAGATTGAGTTCTGATTGAATTACCTGCAATAATGCCTCTGCCGTTTCTGTATACACTTGGAAAAATGTATCTGGGCGTACTTGAAATTCCAGTCCAGCAAAATATTCATGCAGGTGGGGGACTCCAGCAATGCAACGGGTTTCTGATCCAAAGATAGCATTTGTGCGATCGCTATTGCGATTGAGCAACACTCCCACTAACTGCGGATAGCGCTTTAACCATTCTTGGGCTTGGGTTGCAATTCCTGATAAATTCCAGTCCTTTACCACCAAAGTCAGCAATATTTCCCCAGTGTGTCGGCCAATGCGTAAACTGAGATGGCGAATTTTTCCTTGGTGGCGGTGTTCGTCGTAAATTTGCCAACCTTGCTGTTGAATATCCTGCTTAACTTCGGCAAGTAAGGGATTTAATCGCGCATCTTGGACTGGACATTGATTTAAATTAATTAATTGGTGGCTACCTTTTTGATAGTAACCAGCTTGTACTTGTCCTGTTGCCGATAGCGAGAGAGGATATGTAGATTTATTACGGTAGCCGAAAGCAGAAAGGGCGGCGAGTACCGGATCTACTGGTGGTTGAATAAAACCGCCAATACGTTCCAAAGCTTGGATAACTTGATTTTGCTTGGCTACTAGCTGGTAATCATAATTAATATGCTGCCACTGGCAACCACCACACTTATCCGCCACAATACAAGTGGGTCGGATGCGGTGGGGGGATGGCTCTAATAGCTCCTGGAGCTTCCCATGGCCGTATTTTGGTTTAACGTGTACTAAACGGACAATAGCGCGATCGCCTGGGACAGTATCTGGGACAAACACTACACGCTCATCAGCACGTCCCACACCATCGCCTGTATCACTCAGATTAGCGATCGTCACTTCAATTAATTCACCCTGTTGCCAAATTATTTTAGTCATTTGTCATTTGTCATTTGTTACTGGGCATTGGGCATTGGGCACTTATACTGAGCGAAGTCGAAGTATTGGACATTAGTTATTAATTCTTCTTCCCCTGCTCTCCTGCTCCCCTGCTCCCTCTACCTCCCCTGCTCCCCACTCCCCCAAATAGATAAATTCAATACATAAGTAGCTCCTATCCCTTCACTTGTGTACCTCCAACTCGCTAAACTAACAGATAATATTTCAGGTGATTTCAATAATCATGACTGTAATTAGCCAAGTTATTCTCAAAGCCGACGACGAACTGCGTTATCCCAGCAGTGGCGAACTTAAAAATATCAAAGACTTTTTGCAAACCGGCGTACAACGGACGCGGATTGCGGCTACCTTAGCCGAAAACGAAAAGAAGATAGTTCAAGAAGCAACTAAACAACTTTGGCAGAAGCGTCCTGACTTTATCTCCCCTGGAGGTAATGCTTACGGCGAACGCCAACGCTCTCTATGTATCCGTGATTTTGGCTGGTACTTACGCTTAATTACTTATGGTGTACTTGCCGGTGACAAAGAGCCAATCGAAAAAATTGGTTTGATTGGTGTGCGGGAAATGTACAATTCATTGGGCGTTCCCGTGCCTGGAATGGTAGAAGCGATAAATTCCCTCAAAACAGCCTCCCTTGGCTTACTGAGTGCGGAAGACGCTGCCGAAGCAGCACCTTACTTTGATTACATCATTCAAGCGATGTCTTAATACAAAGTGTGTGCTGGTTCTAGGAATATACTTCCGGTCTACTAAAGTGAGTGCGAGATACTAGCACTTGATAGGCATAAGATCCCCAATTCGATCGTACCTTCCCCACATTTGGTAGTGGCTGTGGCAAAATCTCTGTCAAGTTACCAACCAGTTGTGGGGAAATTTTATGGATATGGGCATGGGGCATTTGACTAATGACCAATGACCAATGACTAATGACTAAGGACAAATACAAAAAACCGACAGTCCTTGATTAAGGCTGTCGGCTATTAAGTGTGTTCCCTATTAATGACTCGGCTAGAGTTCAGTTGTCATTAATTATGCCTAGTTACTAATCGCTGGGAGACGATCCTAATCATCGATATGTGTGATTCTCGTCACTTGATTGTTACATCTAAACTGCATATACCCGAATAATCTCTGAGTCGGACTAGACTCACGTAAGTAAAGGAGCTAGAAATTTCACCAAGATTAAAAAATCAAGTTATCTTTATAGACTAAAGCATTTTGTGTGGTAATGATCTTAATCTTGTCTATCTTATGGTCGAAATAATCCTGTTGAGTGCATTCTGAGGTTGTACCACCCTTCTATCCAAGAAACAAGTTTGCTTGTAATAAAGGCTGTATAAGCATTTACTGCCAATATTTCCCAAGATGGAAATACAAGTATTTAGTTAGAGTTTAAATTGAAGAGCGATCGCGCTTCAATCTATAGGAAGTAAAAGTGTGTAGCTTGCCGCCGTAGGAATCGTGTTTTGCAACATAATGAGTCAATCACAATAGCGCGATAAACTAGAGTTAGCACCAGAAGTGATTTACAACTGGCAAAAAAACCTAGCCTGGGGTAACGATGGCAACAGAACAAAAGCACAGCAATTATTTATCAGAAGCCGAAAGCCGTCTGCGTCAACTTTCTCCTGAGAAGTTGCGAGTAGCAGTTGCAATTATTGCTTATCTACAAAAAACAGAAGAAAACGAAGCTACTGAAAAAATATTAAATATTCCTGATTTTGCCAAATATTTGCGTGAAATTGAACAAAATGAAGAAAAATTAGAAAATACTGCCTCAAATCAGATTGCCTCAGATGAAGAAGTATGGCAAGCTTACTTAGCAGTTGAAAAAAAATGGGAAGAGGTATTCCTTCAGCTTGCAAACTCTTAAATTTCTCACTATTTCTCAAGTCTTAGATATTCACCAACGCCAAACTCAAAGATTTGGTGGAACATTAGGTGTTAGAGACGAAGGTTTGCTAGATTCAGCACTGGCACAACCTCAAGCTACTTTTGGAGGTGAACTTCTCCATCCAACAATTCACGAGCAAGCAGCAGCGTATCTCTACCATTTAGCAATGAACCATCCGTTTATTGATGGCAATAAGCGTACCGCTTTCGCTGTTATGCTTACTTTTTTGAGCTTAAATGGCTACACTCTCAACGCATCCCAAGAGCAAGCTTACAACTTGGTGATTCAAGTAGTTCAGAAAGAAATATCCAAAGAAGAATTATCTACATTTCTGCAACTGTACTTACAGGGCAAGTAAATCGATAGAATAATGCTCTGTCCCCCCAGAGTGCATTACTTCCATGACTGCAACCTCAAAACCAGCTTTTTCCCCCCAAGAAATTGCGGCTGTTGGTCTTAAACCAGAAGAATACGCAGAAATTGTCCGTCGGCTAGGCCGTCATCCCAACAAAGCTGAACTGGGAATGTTTGGCGTCATGTGGTCTGAGCATTGCTGTTATAAAAATTCTCGACCTTTACTCAAACAATTTCCCACCGATGGCCCCCGCATCCTCGTGGGGCCTGGTGAAAATGCTGGTGTTGTAGACTTGGGTGATGGACTCCAACTAGCTTTTAAGATTGAATCTCACAACCATCCCTCAGCAGTCGAACCCTTTCAAGGAGCTGCAACGGGAGTCGGAGGTATTCTCAGAGATATTTTTACAATGGGTGCGCGTCCCATTGCCCTATTAAACTCGTTACGCTTTGGTTCCTTAGAAGATCCCAAAACCCAACGACTGTTTAGCGGTGTGGTGGCAGGAATCTCTCATTATGGTAACTGTGTGGGAGTACCCACTGTTGGCGGCGAAGTTTACTTTGACTCTGCTTACTCTGGTAATCCTCTGGTAAACGTTATGGCATTGGGGTTGATGGAAACCTCAGAAATCGTCAAATCTGGAGCATCTGGCTTAGGCAACCCCGTGCTGTATGTTGGTTCCACCACTGGGCGCGACGGTATGGGAGGCGCGAGTTTTGCTAGTGCAGAATTGAGCGATCAATCCATAGACGATCGCCCTGCTGTGCAAGTAGGCGATCCGTTTTTGGAAAAATCGTTAATTGAAGCTTGTCTGGAGGCGTTTAAAACGGATGCAGTTGTCGCCGCCCAAGATATGGGAGCTGCGGGAATCACCTGTTCTACCTCAGAGATGGCGGCAAAAGGCGGTGTGGGAATTGAACTAGATTTAGATAAGATTCCCGTCAGAGAAATAGGGATGGTTCCTTATGAATATCTGCTTTCGGAATCTCAAGAACGAATGCTGTTTGTTGCTCATAAAGGGCGCGAGCAAGAATTAATTGACATTTTCCATCGTTGGGGACTTCAAGCCGTTGTGGCTGGTACAGTCATCGCCGATCCGATTGTGCGAATTCTCTTTCAGGGTGAAGTAGCAGCAGAAATTCCTGCTGAGGCTTTGGCAGAAAATACCCCACTGTATAACCGGGAGTTATTGGCAGAAGCGCCAGAATATGCGCGTCAAGCTTGGGAATGGACTGCTGATTCCCTACCTCCTTCTACAACTGCTGGAATAGAACTTCCAGGAGGACTGCAAAGTTGGAATGATATTCTCTTAACTTTGCTCGATACACCGACGATCGCTTCTAAAAATTGGGTATATCGTCAGTATGACCATCAAGTACAAAATAATACGGTAATGCTTCCAGGTGGTGCAGATGCGGCTGTTATCCGTTTGCGCCCCCTAGAAGAGGGGCGGGGGAGCGGGAGTGCAGAGGAGCAGAGAAGAATTTCCAATGCCCAAAGCGGTGTGGCGGCGACGGTAGATTGCAATCCTCGTTATGTATATCTTGACCCTTACGAAGGAGCTAAGGCAGTGGTGGCAGAAGCTGCACGCAATCTTAGCTGTGTGGGTGCTGAACCTCTGGCGGTGACGGATAACCTAAATTTTGGCTCTCCAGAAAAACCCATTGGTTACTGGCAATTAGCAGAAGCTTGTCGCGGGTTGGCGGAAGGTTGCCGAGAATTGGCGACACCAGTCACGGGTGGAAATGTGTCTTTGTACAATGAAACTCTTGATTCTCAAGGTATCCCCCAACCCATTTATCCCACTCCTGTTGTCGGAATGGTGGGCTTGATTCCCGATCTAACCAAAATTTGTGGTCAAGGTTGGCAAGCCTCCGGTGATGTAATTTATCTTCTCGGATTACCTCTGGCATGCAAAATCAGTTTGGGAGCATCTGAATATTTAGCTACCATCCACGGGACTGTTGCCGGAAAACCACCACGGGTAGATTTTGACTTGGAACGCCGCGTCCAGAAAGTTTGTCGTGAAGGAATTCGTAATGGTTGGGTACGTTCAGCTCACGATTCTGCTGAAGGGGGAGTGGCGATCGCACTAGCCGAATGTTGTCTTGCTGGCAATCTTGGTGCTGAAATCAATTTAGAAATAGCACCAACACAGTTAAACCACGGCAGTTGCTCCACTTGGGGAGACCCCATCGCCCTTGGCGTCTCCCCTTGGGAGAAGACCGCACTGCCTCGCTTGGATGAGGTGTTGTTTGCCGAAGGTGGTGCCAGAATTTTAGTTTCTGTAGCATCAGCACAACAAGAAATTTGGGAATCATATTTACAGGAACATCTGAGTCAAGAATGGCAAAAACTGGGTGTAGTTAGTAATTTTGAGACTGGTTTGGGGGTTTTCACCACTGATAACCAAACCTTAATCAAAGTTAGTATCGAAGATATGAACGATCGCTATTTCCATGCGATCGCCAAACGTCTCGCCATCCATACCACTACTTCTGAGCGCTGAATGCTGAGTATTTAGACTTCACTCACAACTATTAGCGTCTCTGAGCAAAATTACGGTACTGTTTTAATGGATGGTTAAAGATTTGTTAAGAACTCCCCAGCCATCTAATAACCCCAGTGACTGACTACCGATTTGAGATTTTGAATTTTAGATTTTGGATTAGGGGCGTTGCTTTTAGTTCATATCTTGCTCTTACTGAGCAAAAAATCAATCTAAAATAGCCATTCTCAAATCCCAAGCCGCATCCTTACTACGGTGCGATCAATCCAAAAGACGCTCTCTACGAGACGCTGCGCGAACGCGGACTCGCTGACGCTCCGCTATCGTCAATCGTTCGACTGAGTAGTGTAGCCGAAGTCTCAAATCCAAAATTGATTGACCCCCCCACCAGGAGCAAAGCTAGCATGATTTCTATTCATTCTGTCACTTCGGATGAATACCCCGACCAGACCAACAACCCAATCAATAGTCATGAAAATCAGTCTGACAAGCCAGAAGAAGCTTGCGGTGTTTTCGGGATCTACGCCCCAGGAGAAAACGTTGCTAAACTGACCTACTTTGGATTGTATGCCCTCCAGCATCGGGGTCAAGAATCAGCTGGTATTGCCACCTTTGAGGGAACCCAAGTACATCTTTACAAAGACATGGGCTTGGTGTCTCAAATTTTTAATGAATCTGTCTTGGATCGATTGCCTGGTAGTCTTGCTGTTGGTCACACTCGTTATTCCACTACAGGTTCTAGCCGCAAAGCTAATGCCCAACCCGCAGTATTAGAAACCCGTTTAGGTTCATTAGCACTTGCACACAATGGTAATTTAGTCAATACCATGCAACTACGTCAAGAGTTGCTTGAGAATAAATGTAACTTAGTCACCACAACAGACTCAGAAATGATCGCTTTTGCGATCGCAGAAGCCATAGATACGGGCGCTGATTGGCTAGAAGGTGGAATTCAGGCATTTCAACGTTGTCAAGGAGCCTTTAGTTTAGTTATTGGCACTCCCGTCGGCGTTATGGGTGTCCGCGACCCTAATGGAATCCGCCCCTTAGTAATCGGCACTTTGGCTGGTAATCCAGTCCGTTACGTTTTGGCTTCCGAGACTTGTGGTTTAGACATCATTGGAGCCGAATACCTGCGAGACGTAGAACCAGGTGAATTAGTTTGGATTACTGAAGAAGGTTTAGCTTCTTATCATTGGAGTCAAAAATCTGAGCGGAAATTGTGTATCTTTGAAATGATTTACTTTGCTCGCCCTGATAGCGTTATGCACAACGAGAGTTTGTACAGCTATCGAATGCGATTAGGACACCAGCTAGCTAAAGAATCTTTTGTAGATGCCGATATTGTCTTTGGTGTTCCTGATTCTGGTATACCTGCTGCTATTGGATTTTCCCAAGCGTCTGGTGTCGCTTACGGCGAAGGACTGATTAAAAATCGCTATGTTGGACGAACCTTCATTCAACCAACCCAAACCATGCGGGAATCGGGTCTGCGGATGAAACTCAACCCCCTTAAAGATGTGCTGGTAGGTAAACGAGTAATTATTGTAGACGACTCGATTGTACGGGGTACTACCAGCCGTAAACTAGTCAAAACCTTACGTGACGCAGGTGCAGTAGAGGTACACATGCGAATTTCTTCTCCGCCTGTAACTCATCCCTGCTTCTATGGCATCGATACCGATTCTCAGGATCAGCTAATTGCTGCTACCAAGTCAGTAGCAGAAATTGCCAAGCAACTGGAAGTAGACAGCCTCGCCTATCTGAGTTGGGAGGGAATGCTAGAAGCGACACGAGAAGACACCAATAGTTTTTGTTCTGCCTGCTTCACCGGAGATTATCCCGTGGCGATTCCTGAGCAAGTGAAGCGTTCTAAGCTGATCTTAGAAAAGGTAGTGGTGTAGAAGCTGAGGGTATTAGATATACGTGTCAACTTAACGTGAAAGTTATGTCCTGCAAGGAACTTCAGTTCCTTGCTAATAGCTAAAGTCATCTAAAAGATGACTAAATAATCGGAAAAATCTTTAGTCTACTGAAGTAGACTTTAGCTATTAGCCCTGAAATTTATTTCAGGGTGGGTTGGAAGCCAACAGATAAGAGATTTCTAGCTTAAGTTGACACCAATAGTCTCCGACTGGCAACGAGAGACACGCCAGGCGAAACTCTTAGCAAATCCGAATCAAGTTGATGAATAGGGCAAGTCATCGCCCCATTTACCTTTACTAACTCAACTCAATTGTTCAAACTTAAATTTCCCTTTAATAAACTTGTTAAAGTATTGACCATCAGACGGTGCATTTTCTAAGCCTTCCTTTACACTAAGGGGTACTTTGAAATACTCATAAACACTTCCATTGTCAAATTCAATAGTTAGTGTTTGAGTTGTTGGATCGTAACGAAATTCTTTAATCAGGCTGCTGGAAGGCTTGAGTAAGGGGAAGGCGATCGCATCCCGAATACTGGCACAATCGGTTAATAACATCACCAAGCGATCGATCCCAATCCCTAAACCACCTGTAGGCGGCATCCCATATTCCAAAGCGGTGAGAAAGTCTTCATCTACACCTTGGGCTTCTAAATCACCAGCAGCTTTCCGCGCCGCTTGTGCTTCTAAACGTTCTCTTTGGTCGATGGGATCGGTAAGTTCTGAGAAACTATTCCCAGTTTCTCGCCCGACTATAAATAACTCAAATCTTTCCACCAAACCAGGCACAGAACGGTGAGGTTTTGCTAGAGGCGAAATTTCTACAGGGTAATCAATTACAAAGGTAGGTTGAATTAAATTGGCTTCTACTTTCTCTTCAAAGGCTAAATTTAGTAACTTACCAATTGATTGAGCTTCATCTATACCAGGGATAGCAGCATTTTTACTTGCTGTTTTTGCTTCTTCCAAACTTTGGAACGAATTAAAATCCAAGCCTGTAAATTCTTTAACTAAATCGTGCATTGTTACTCGTCGCCAAGGTGGTGTTAAATCTATCGGTTCTCCTTGGTAGGTGATTTGCAATGTGCCGAGTACCTCTTGGGCGACAGTAGTAATAATCCCTTCAGTCAACGCCATCATATCGTTGTAGTCGGCGTAGGCTTGGTAAATTTCAATCGTCGTAAATTCGGGATTGTGTCGAGTCGAAATTCCCTCATTGCGGAAAATTCGCCCCAATTCAAACACCTTTTCAAAACCACCCACAATTAGCCGTTTGAGATGAAGTTCTGTGGCAATTCGCAGATACAACTTCATTTCTAAAGTGTTGTGGTAGGTGATAAATGGACGTGCGTCTGCACCCCCAGTCTCACTTTGCAAAACTGGAGTTTCAATTTCCAGAAAATCCTGCTGTTCCAAATAGCGGCGAATACCAGCAGTAATTTGAGCGCGACGGCGGAAAGTTTGCCGCACTTCCGGGTTAACAATCAAGTCAACGTAGCGCTGACGATAGCGCTTGGCAACATCCGTTAATCCATGCCACTTGTCGGGTAGGGGCAACAGGGATTTAGTGAGGATAGTATATTGTTTAACGTAGACAGATAACTCGCCCTTTTCAGTCCGTTTAATAGTACCTTTAACTCCCAGGATATCGCCTGCATCTGTGAGTTGTTTTAAATGATTGAAGGCATCAGCATCAATATCTGCCATGCTTTCTTGGATGCGATTTTTATCCAGATAAAGCTGAATTGTACCGGTTTCATCTTGCAAGGTGAAAAAAGCCAATTTACCGAAAACGCGACGCGCCATAATGCGTCCAGCTATGGCAACTTCCAAATCAACTTCTTCGCCACTGGATAAATCGGCAAATTTTTCTTGCAACTGCGCTGCATGATGGGTGGATTCCCAACGATAGGCATAAGGGTTAGTCCCTAGCTGCTTGAGTTGTTCTACTTTTTCCAGCCTTGCGGCTCGGATATCTTCTTCCGACATGGTAACGAACTAAATAGGGCAAGATTAATTATAGATGCTGCCAAAGTTGAGAGTAAAAGATAATCGCCTAAAAGTGATGTGTTGAGGGGGCGACAATACTCGTTAAAGTACCACAGGTAAAGGATTTGAAGTAAC